>JANOTV010000216.1:0-2971 GCA_031416495.1 Gemmatimonadota bacterium | reverse complement strand
CACCTGCGCGATCGTGGACGGGTTCACGTCCAGCACCGTGTTGCGGAGTGTGTTGCCGATGCCGTCCGGGCTTCTCGTCGTCGATCCGGTCGCGGCCGCGGTCACCTGCTGGCCCTCGACGGAACTGCCGAGGCGGGCTTCGACCGTCGTCGTCGAGACCTGCGCGCCGACCATCGCCTGCTGCGCCGCATGGAAGCGCGCCGCTGCGGCGCCGAAGCCCGGGTCGAGTGAGCGGGCGCTCTCGAAGAAGCGCGAGGCGTCCTCGAACCGGCCGTCGTCGAAGGCCACCAGACCGTGGCTGTAGGCGAGGAACGCGCCGACGTTGTTCGTCGCGCGCCGTTCCACCAGCTGACGCTCTGCCGGAGTGAGCTGGATGTCGAGCTGCTCGAAGATGCGGAACACGAGCTGCTTCTGGAGCGCGAAGAGCGCATCGAGCGAGTTCGTCACCTCGGCCGCCTGCCCCATCGTGCCGTCCTGCACGAGCACCACGCGAGAGCCCATCGTGAGCGAGCTTCCCGCCTGCACGATGTTGGCGTTCACGAGGCGTCCCGCCCGGATGAGCTTGCCTGCGCGCACCGACGTCGCCGCGTCCACGCGGTTGCTCTGCGAGAGCTGGATCTCATCGGCCAGCGCCTGCATGCGGTCGCGCTCCACCACCGTGAGCTGCGCCGAGCGGCTCAGGTCGGTGATGATGAGATCCGCGAGCCCGCGTTCGAGCGGCTGCAGCTCCGCGCTGCATGAGCAGCTGAGCGGCGGCACCGCGATGGTGGTGAGCGCGCCGGGCGTCGCGGAGAGCGTCGTCTCGTTCGCCACGGCCGCCTTGGCCGCCGCGTCCACCTCGGCGATCGCGAGAACCACCAGCCGCGCGCGGATCTGTTCCTTCACGCGGCGGGTCTTGCCCACCGCGAGATAGCTGTTGTACGCCGCCTTCGCGTTGGTGAGATCGCCGAGTTTCTCGGCGCTCAAGCCGGCATAGAGCGCGCTGACACCGTCCTTGGGATCAAGGCGCCGTGCCTGGTCGAGTACCGTGCGTGCGTCCTCGTGGCGGTTCGCCTTGTGGTAGGCGACTCCCAGTGCGCGGAGCGCGGCGATGCTCGAGGGCCGCGCTGTGCGCGCCGCCTCGAGCTTCGGTATCGGGTCGCCCCTCCGCTGCGCACCGGCATCGGAGGCGAGCAGGAGGAAGAGGGCGAAGAAGGCCAGCGGTCTGGTGAAGCGCATCATGTCTCCTGGCGGTCGGGGTCCAGCATGTCTTCGAAGCGCAGCCACTGCTTGTAGAAATAGAGATCGATGTAGCCGGTGGTGCCGTTGCGGTTCTTGAGAAACAGGAACTCGGTGCCACCCTCGGTACCGCCGCCCGGATGGTACATCTCCTCGCGGAAGATCGCCGTCACCACATCCGCGTGGTGGCGCACGGCGTCCTTCGCGCCGTAATCGGCGAGCGTCGGACGCTGGTCGGACTTGTCGCTGCGCTTCTTCTGGCGAAGCTGCGCGAGCAGCACGATCGAGACGTTGAGGTCGAGCGCGGCCTGCTTGAGCACTCGCACCACATTCGCCTGCTCTTCCTCGAGCGGCAGGCTCGTGGCGCCCACAAGCCCCTGCAGCGAGTCCACGAAGGCGACATCGAACTTCTCGTCGCGCATCATCGAGTGGAGACGATTGACGACGCCCTCGGCGGTGGGCGGCGCGACCTCGACGATCGGCTTGGCATCGCGGATGCGCAGCGCGGCGGCACCCACGCCGGCGCGCGCGATCTCGTCAAGCGAGCCCGACCGCAGGTCATCGACGCGCACGCGGCCTTCGATCGCCACCGCGCGCTCCATCACGCGGTCCACCGTCATCTCGGTCGTGAAGAACCGCGCCTGCTGCCCCGCCTCGGCGATACGCACCGCCATCGCGAGCGCCAGCGCCGACTTGCCGCTGCCGACGTCCCCGCCGAGCACGACCAGGTCGCCCGAGCGCACGCCGCCGCCCAGCCACTTGTCGATGCTCGGAAATCCCGTGGGCGTGGTGTCCCCGGCCGCCGTACCATCGGCAGCGAGGTCCACCCGACGCATGACGCGAGAGATCGGGGAGATGTCGGTGGAGCGCAGGAAGACCTCTACTTATGTTATGGAACGGAAGACCGACTGAGGTACCCTATTCTACGGGACCGCTGCGAGCGGCGGCAAGCACCACGTCACCTCGCAACCGCTCGGCGAGACGCCCCAGCTCGGAACGTGCTGCCTTGTCGAGGTGCGGCGCCGTGATGTCGGTCACCGCCGCGATGGCCTCCGCAGCCATCGCGGTGTCGTCTCCGGCGCTGGTCGCGAAGGCCCGGAGGAGCGCCGTTCGGGGGCGCGCTGGGAGGGTGAGCGCTCCCAGCCAGAGCCGTGCGGCCTGCGCGCGGGCCATGCGCACCGGCTTGGTCAGCGCGTACGGCTCGCACATCCCGGCGACGAGACGCACCGCCATCACCGCTCCCAAGAGCGTCTCGCGCGCCCCGCCCAGCGATGCGCGGCCGGCGACGCCGAGCAGGGCGGGGCAAGGCAGCGCCGCCCGCGAAAGGGCGAAGGGAGGCAGTTCATCGGTCACGACTGAAGCTGACGCGGCAGGGCCACCCTCGTAAGGGGGCCGCGCAAGGTGACTACGGGGACTATCTTGGGGCGATATGGCCGTCTACCGTCGCCTCCTCCGTTTCCTCCGGCCTCACAGCTGGCGGCTTGGCGGCAATGTCTTACTGAACGTGACGGGCGCGGCGCTCGACGGCCTGGCGTTCACGCTGCTCATCCCGTTCCTCAACACGCTCTTCAACCAGCCCCCGATCGCCAGCAACATGGGGTGGCTGACGCGCGTGCAGGAGTTCCTCGTCGGGCCGTTGCTGATCCCTGGCGACCCGATGGGCTCGCTGCGCGGCGTGATCCTCGTGCTCATCGCCATGGTGGCGCTCAAGAACGTGTTCCTGTGGGCGGGCGGTCAGTTAGGCGTGTCGCTG
>JANOTV010000215.1:0-17815 GCA_031416495.1 Gemmatimonadota bacterium | reverse complement strand
CGCGTGGCGCGGCGGCTGCACGCCTCCGCGCCACGCACGGATGTTCTCCCCGTCCCATCAAACAAAACGCCGGTCCGCCGGCTCCGACTATTCCCGATGCGCCCCCCCATCCTCGCTTCCTCGTTCGCCCTCCTCGCCTTCTCCGCTTCCCCGGTGCTCGCCGCCGAGGCAGGCGCCAAGGTGAACCTGCTCGATCCGCACCTCGGCCTGATGTTCTGGACGCTCCTGATCTTCATCGGGACGTTCCTCATCCTCCGCAAGCTCGCGTTCGGTCCGGTCCTCGAAGGCGTGCGTGCACGTGAGCAGGCGCTCACCGACGCGATGGCCGCCGCGCAGCGTGACCGCGCCGACGCCTCGCGCATTCTCGCCGAGCAGAAGGCCTCGCTCGATGCGGCGCGCGCGGAGGCGCAGCGCTTCATCGCCGAAGGCCGCGCAACTGCTGAGTCGATGCGCCACGAGATGCTCGAGCAGACGCGCCTGCAGCAGGCCGAGCTCTTCGAGCGCGCGCGCAAGGAGATCGAGGGCGAGAAGGTGAAGGCGATCGCCGAACTTCGCCGCGAAGCGGTGGACCTCGCGATCGCCGGCGCCGGCCGCCTGATCGGCCAGAAGCTCGACGCCGACGGCGACCGCAAGCTGGTCGAGTCGTACCTTGCGACCCTCGGCAAGTAGATGCGCGACGTCTCGATCGCCCGGAACTACTCCGAGGCCCTGCTCGCGCTCGCGCGAAAGGCCAACGACACCACCGGATGGGGAACGCTCGTGAACGCGCTGGGTGACGCGGTCGCCAAGGACGTCACGCTGCGCCGCTTCCTCGAGGCGCCGCAGGTGAGTACATCGCAGAAGAACGAGATCCTCGGCAGGGCTCTCGAGGGCGGCATGAATGCGCCGAAGCTGTTCGTGCGATTCGTGCAGAAGCTCGTCAGCAACCGCCGCCAGATGCTCCTGCCCGAAGTCGCCGTCGAGTACCACAGTCTCCTCGACGAGTCCGAGGGACGTGTGCATGCGCGCGTCACGGTGTCGCGCGAGTACGACGCGGCGGGCCGCGAAGCGATCGCCAATGCGCTCACCGCCGCGCTCCACAAAGAAGTCATCCCGCACATGTCGGTCGATCCGCGCCTCCTCGGCGGCATCGTGGTCCGTGTGGGCGACACCGTGATGGACGGCTCGGTGCGCCGCCGGCTCACGAAGCTCCGCGAGAAGCTGATAGCTGCGCGGTAACGTTCGCGCGCGCAGATTACATCGCATGCGCGGCGACGGGATGGGACCAGGCAACGATGCACTCGACCGGCGCGGATTCTTCACGCGCGGGTTGCAGCGCGCAATGCAGGGCGCGGTGGACGCCTTCTCCGAGCGCCTCGCGCCCGTCTCGTATATCCGGCCGCCGGGTGCGCTGCCCGAGGCGGCGTTCATCGGAGCCTGCACGCGCTGCGGTGCCTGCGCCGAGGTGTGCCCCGTTCACGTGATCTCGATGCTGCCGTCGTCGCAGGGCCTGGCGGCGGGCACACCGGTGATCGACGTGGCGTCCGCGGCCTGCATCATGTGCGAGACGATGCCCTGCGCGGCATCGTGCCCGACTCCGGCACTGGACCTGCCAGCGTGGGGGTGGCGCGACGTCCAGATGGCGAAGATCACGATCGACAGTGAGCGTTGCATCACCTGGCGCGACGTCGAATGCGGCATCTGCGCCCGTGTGTGTCCGGTGGGCGAAGACGCACTTCGCGTCGATGCACGTGGACATCCAGTACTTGGCGATGCGTGCACCGGCTGCGGCCAGTGCATCAGCGCCTGTGTGACATCGCCGAGCAGCATCGCGGCGGAACCCATCTACGGGAGATAAGCGTGGCAGAGTCAGTGTCGGACGCGCGCGCGGGAAAGGTGGAGGTGCGCCATGTGCAGAAGCCGTGGGGTCATGAGACCATCTGGGCGCACAGCGAGCTGTACGTGGGCAAGGTGTTGCACATCAAGGCGGGCCACGCGCTCTCGGTGCAGTACCACAACCAGAAGGACGAGACGATCCACCTGCTGCGCGGGGAGATGATCTACCGCGTGGGCCGTGATGGCGACCTGAAGGAGCTCACGCTGCGCGCGGGCGAGAGTTTCCGCAACACGCCCGGCACCGTTCATCAGATGGAGGCCGTCACCGACTGTGACGTGCTCGAGGCATCCACCCCGCACCTCGACGACGTGGTGCGACTGTCCGACCGTTACGGTCGGGAAGGGACTTCCGCACCGTGAAAGTGATCATCCCGCTGGCCGGCAAGGGCACGCGCCTGCGTCCGCACACGTACACCGTTCCCAAGCCGATGCTGAAGGTCGCCGGCAAGCCGGTGATGGACTACGTGATGGAGGACGTCGCGAAGCTCGGCAACGTCGAGCAGGTGATCTACATCACCGGGCACCTGAAGGAGATCGTGGAGCGGCACGCGCGCTCTGCGTACTCGTTCCCCGGCGTGTTCATCGAGCAGAAGGTGCAGGACGGCACGGCGGGTGCGGTGGACCTCGCGCGGCCGTATGTCGACCAGCCGGTGCTGATCATCTTCGTCGACACGATCTTCGACGCCGACCTCTCGGTGATCAACGACTCGACCGACGATGGCATCATCTGGACGAAGGAAGTCGAGGACTACCAGCGCTTCGGCGTGGTGGTGACCGACGAGAACGACCATATGACTAAGATCGTCGAGAAGCCCGACACGCCGATCTCCCGGCGCGCGAACATCGGCCTGTATTACATCAGGAACTGGACGCTGCTGTACGAGGCGATCGCGTACACGCTCGCGCAGCCGGCGAACAAGGGCGAGTACTATCTCACCGACGCGTTCCAGTACATGATCGAGCACGGCGCGAAGATCAAGGTCGTGGACGTGGCCGGATGGTACGACGCCGGAAAGCTCGACACGCTGATCGAGACGAACCGCGTGATGCTCGAGAAGGGGCGCGGGTACATCACGTCGCACGGCCTGAACAACGTGACCATCACCGAGCCGGTGCGCATCGAGGACGGCGCGACGGTGAGTGATTCGTATGTGGGTCCGAACGTGGTGATCGGTGCAGGCAGCGTGGTGAGCAACTGCACGCTCGTGGACACGGTGATCGGCAACCACTCCACGCTGTCGCGCAACACGCTGACGGATTCCATGATCGGCGACCGCGTGCGGCTCGAGGGCGTCACCGGGTCAGTGACGCTCGGTGACGACTCCGAGGTGCGGTCGCCGATGTAGGCGCTACATTGATGCCACGCCAACGGGCGACGTCCCCCGTTCTGGTAGCCATTCACAGAGAGTTGCCACGTGACCGACTCGATGAACCGTCGTGACCTCCTCAAGCAGGCACTGATCACCGGCGCCGGCCTGGTCGGCGCGAGTGCGCTCACCCCGATGCCCGCGATCGCGGAATCGATCAGCGCGGTTTCGGCGAGCGAGGCCGCGCCCGAGCGACCGATGGCGGCGACGTCGATGCATGGGGTGCCGTTCGCGCGGCACGAGACGGTGCGGTTCGCGATCATCGGCACGGGGCTGCGCGGTCGGAGTGTGCTCTCCGAGCTGCTGGCGATCGACCACGTGCAGATCGTCGCGCTCTGCGACATCGCGCCTGAGAAGGCCGCGCGCGCGGTGAAGATGTGCACCGACGCCGGCATGCCGGCGCCCGTCGTGTACACGAGCGGCGAGCGCGATTTCGAACGCGTCGTGGAACGTGATGACCTGGACTTCGTCTACACGGCGACACCGTGGGAGTGGCACGTGCCGGTGATGATCGCGGCACTCAGGGCGGGGAAGCACTGCGGCACGGAGTGCCCGGCCGGCATCACGCTCAAGGACCTCTGGGCGCTGGTGGACGCGAGCGAGAAGGCGCAGCGCCATTGCATGCAACTCGAGAACTGCAACTACGGCTACAACGAGATGATGGTGAACCGCCTCGTGCACGATGGCGTGTTCGGCGAAGTGCAGTCCGGTTCTGCGGCGTACATCCACGACCTGCGCACGATCCTCTTCGAGAACCGCGACGAGGGACTCTGGCGCCGCGGCTGGCACACGCGCGTGAACGGCAACCTCTACCCGACGCATGGGCTCGGCCCCGTGTCGTGGTACATGGACGTGCACCACGGCGACCGGCTGGACTACATGGTCTCGATGAGCACCGCCGAACGCGGACTCACGCTGCATCGCGAAGCGACCGTCACCGACAGATCCGATCCCCAGTGGCAGGAGCGGTACCTGACGGGCGATCTCAACTCGTCGCTCATCCGCACGGTGAAGGGACGCACGATCCTCCTGCAGCACGATGTCTCGAGCCCACGCCCCTACACGCGCCTCAACGGCGTGGCCGGCACCAAGGGCGTGTTCGAGGATTATCCGGCTCGCATCTATCTGGAGGGACAGGAGGGCGGGCACCGGTTCGGCAGCATCGACCGGTGGAAGACCAGCCACGAGCACCCGCTCTGGACGCGCATCGGCGAACTCGCGCGCAAGAAGGGCGGCCACGGCGGCATGGACTTCGTGATGGCGTGGCGTCTCGTGGAATGCATGCGCGAAGGGATCGCCCCCGACTTCGACGTCTATGACGCCGCCGCGTGGAGCGCCCCGCTGCCACTGAGCCAGATGTCCGTCGCCAAGGGCAGCGCACCGATGAAGTTCCCCGATTTCACGCGCGGTGCGTGGACGCAGACGCGCGGGTAAGCGGCTGCCGTCGCCGATGCCGCGCACCTCCCACCTTCCACCTTCCCCCCCTAAATGCGCTTAACCACGCTTGATTGGGTCATCGTCTTCGTCTCGCTGACCGTCGCCTTCGCCCCCGCGCTCTTCTTCGCGCGACGCGCCGGCACGAGCACCGCCGAGTTCTTCACGTCGGGGCGCGCGGCGCCGTGGTGGCTGATCGGCGTCTCGATGGTCGCGACGACCTTCAGCACCGACACGCCGAACCTCGTGACCGACCTCGTGCGCACCGGCGGCGTGGCGGGCAACTGGGTGTGGTGGGCCTTCCTGCTCACCGGCATGATGACGGTGATGTTCTATGCGCGCATGTGGCGACGGTCCGGCGTGCTCACCGATCTCGAGTTCTATGAGATCCGTTATTCGGGGAAGGCGGCAAGCGTCGTGCGCGGGTTCCGCGCGGTGTACCTCGGCCTCGTGTTCAACTGCGTGATCATGGCAACGGTGAACCTCGCCGCCGTGAAGATCGCGAACATGCTCTTCGGCTGGCCGATCTGGCAGACGCTCCTCATCTGCGCGGTGCTCAACGTGGGTTTCGCAGTGATCTCCGGATTGTGGGGTGTACTCGTAGTCGACCTCGTGCAGTTCGGCATCGCGATGACGGGCGCGATCGCGGCCGCCTGGTTCGCGCTGCAGCGTCCCGAGGTCGGCGGCCTCACCGGCCTCTTCGCGCAGCTGCCGGCGCATACGGTGGCGTTCCTCCCCGACTTCAACGACTGGAAGACGACGGTCACGGTGCTGATCCTCCCACTCACCGTGCAATGGTGGTCGGTCTGGTATCCCGGAGCGGAGCCGGGCGGCGGCAGCTACATCGCGCAGCGGATGCTGGCGGCGCGCACGGAGCGCGACGCACTCGCCGGCACGCTCTTCTTCAACGTCGCGCACTACGGCCTGCGCACCTGGCCGTGGATCATCGTCGCGCTCTGCTCGATCCTCGTCTTCCCGCAGCTCGACGACATCGCGCGCGCGTTCCCGAACGTGTCGCCCTCGCTCATCGGCCATGACATCGCGTACCCCGCGATGTTGACGTTCATCCCCGCCGGGTGGATGGGGATCGTGGTCGCAGGCCTCGTGGCGGCCTATGTCTCGACGATCGTCACGCACCTGAACTGGGGAACGTCGTACCTCGTGCACGACCTGTATCGGCGCTTCATGCGCCCTGACGCCGACGAGAGGCATTACGTGATGGTCGGACGGCTGGTCACGGCGGGGCTGATGGTCGTGGCGGCTGGCGTCACGCTGGTGATCGACACGGCGAGCACCGGCTTCACGCTCCTCATCTCGATCGGCGCGGGCACCGGCCTCCTCTACCTGCTGCGCTGGTACTGGTGGCGCGTCAACGCATCGGCGGAGATCGTGGCGATGGCCGCCTCCTTCCTCGTTGCCGTCGGCTTCGTCATCGCCAGGCGGATGGGGTCTGCGGTGACGACGCAGGAATCACTGCTCATCACGGTCGGTGTCACTTCGATCGCGTGGATCATCGCCGCGTTCGTCGGTCCGCGTACCAACGAGGATGTGCTTGAGCGCTTCTACCGTATCGTACGGCCGGCCGGCCCAGGATGGAACCGCGTCCGCGAGTCCACCGGTCTCGGTCCTTCCCCCGACTCGCTGCCGCAGGCGATGCTCGGCTGGGTGTGCGGCACGGCGTTCGTGTACGCGTCCCTCTTCGGCGCAGGGAGTTTCCTCATGGGGAACCAGACACTCGCGCTCATCTGGCTCGCGATCTTCGTGGTAAGCGGAGCCGGTGTGATTCATGTGCTCAGGGGTTTCTGGACCGTGAGTGACGCGAAGGCGTGAGGTGAGGTGACCGTGGAGAATCGGGCGACCACAGCGGTGATCTTGGCCCGGGGGCTCGGCACGCGCATGCGTGCCGATGACACCGTGCTGCTGGCGCCCGAGCAGCGTCTGGCCGCCGAGGCCGGTGCGAAAGGACTCATCCCCGTGTCGCAGAACGGCCGACCGCTGCTCGACTTCGTGCTCAGCGAACTCGCCGATGGCGGTGTCACCGACGTGATCTTCGTGGTCGCTCCGGGTGAGGGGGCGGTGCGCGAGCGGTACACGCGCGTCGCGCCGCCAAAGCGCCTGCGGGCGCACTTCGCGGAGCAGCGCCGCCCCCGCGGCACCGCAGACGCGCTGCTCGCGGCGCGGCTCGTCGTGGAGCAGTGCACCGCGCAGCAAGGGAGCAAGGACTTCCTCATGCTGAACGCCGACAACCTGTACCCCGCCGCATCCATCGCCGCACTCGTCGGGCTCGATGGGGCGGGGCTCATCGCGTACGAAGCCGCTGCGCTCGTGGAGCATGGCAACATCGAGCGCGGCCGCGTGATGCAGTTCGCGCTGCTCGACATCGACCCTGAGGATCTGCTGCTCGAGATCGTCGAGAAGCCATGGCCGAACCATCCGCTCCGTCTCGCCGAGGAGCAGTGGGTGTCGATGAACCTATGGCGGTTCTCTCCGGCGATCTTCATGGACTGTGCGCACGTGCGGCCGTCGGTGCGCGGCGAACTCGAGATCGCCGATGCGGTGCGTCTCGCGATCGTCGCGCGTCGGGAGAAGTTCCGCGCGGTGCGGCAGCCACTCGGCGTGCTCGACCTCTCGCGCCGGTCCGACATCGCGCAGGTGCAGGAGCGGCTCGCCGGGCGCGACGCCCAGCCGTGAGCAGCAGATCGCTCTTCGTTCCGGGCCGCATCGAACTCTTCGGCAAGCACGTGGACTACGCGGGTGGCCCTTCGCTGACCTGCGCGATCGGCGACGGCATCACGGCTGAGTTGGAGCCGCTGGCCAAGCCGCTCCTCGAAGTCTCCGACACGCTGACCGGACGCACGGCGCGGATGCCCCTTCACCGCGCTGCGCGCGCGGGGGGTTCGCACGGCGGCACGTACGTGGCCGCGGTCGCACGGCGGCTCGCGCGCGACTTCGCTCCACTCAAGGTGGGGGTGCGCGTACGCACGACCAGCACGCTGCCACGCTCCGCAGGACTCTCGAGTTCGAGCGCGTTCGTCACGATGCTCGTGATCGCCGTCGCCGAGGTGAACGGGCTGCGCGAACGTACCGCATGGAAGAAGAACATCTCGACGTCGCTCGAACTCGCCGAGTACTGCGGCGCGGTGGAGATGGGGGCACCGTTCGGGGCGTTCGGCGGAGATCACGGTGTCGGTACGCGCGGTGGTGCGCAGGACCACTGCGCGATCCTCTGCGCCGAGCCGGAGACCGTCGGCGCGTTCAGCTACCTGCCTGCCGCCGTCGTCGGCCGCGCACGGTTCCCGGCGCACTGGAGCATCCTCGTGGGAGTGAGCGGAGTGCGCGCCACGAAAACCGGAGGTGCGCTCGACGACTACAATCGCGCCTCCGATCTCGTACGCTCGCTGCTGACGCGATGGAACGAGGAGACAGGTCGGGCGGACATCTCGCTCGCGGCCGCGCTGCGCTCGTCGACGGACGCGTCGGAGCGCCTCACAGCCATCGCTGCGCACTCCGCGCTGGCGCCACGCTATCTCGCGCGCATCGAGCAGTTCCGCGCGGAGACCGAACGCATCGTGCCCGCCGCGCTGGTGGCGATCTCCTCGGCGGATGGCCCCGCACTCGGTCGCCTCGCGGTGGAGTCGCAGCAGCGCGCCGAGTGCGCGCTGAGGAACCAGGTGCCGGAGACGATGTTCCTCGCACGCACCGCGATGCATGCTGGCGCGCATGCGTCGTCGTCGTTCGGCGCAGGGTTCGGCGGCGCGGTCTGGGCAATCGTCGATTCCGCGGCGGCACCCGAAGTGCAAGCGAGATGGTGCGCCGAGTATGATCGATCGTTCCCCTCAAGAGCGGGGAAGGCCTCGTGGCTCACCGTGCGACCCGCGGCGGGTGTGGCGTGGCCGTAGCCTCGCGTTCAGGTCTCCCCCGGAACGTGAAGGCGCTCGCGGCGGTGAGTTTCCTCACCGACATCGCGAGCGACATGATCTACCCGCTGCTGCCGGTGTTCCTCACGACGGTCGTCGGCGTCTCCGCCACGGGACTCGGCATGGTCGAGGGACTCGCGGAGACCGTCTCGTCGTTGCTGCGCCTGCCGGCGGGCTGGTGGTCCGATCGCATCCGACGGCGCAAACCGCTCGTCGTATTCGGCTACTTGCTGGCGGCGGTCGCACGGCCGTTGATCGGCATCGCGCAGAACCTCGGCCAGGTGATGGCTATCCGCATCGCGGACCGCGTCGGCAAGGGAGTGCGCACGGCGCCGCGTGATGCGCTCATCGCGGACTCGGTGAGCGACTCGCAGCGCGGCTACGCGTTCGGCCTGCATCGCGCGGCAGACAGCATGGGCTCGGTGTTCGGGCCGCTCATCGCGTGGGCGGTGCTCGGACTCGGCCTCGTGGACATGCGCGGGCTCTTTCTCTGGGCCGCGCTGCCGGGTCTGCTCTCGGTCGTGCTGCTCGTGCTGCTCGTGAAGGAGCGGCGGCCGACGGCATCGGCGCTCACTGCGACCGCTGCCGCGGAGAACGTGGCGGTGCAGATCAAGCCGGTGGGCCGGCCCGAACGGATGAACGGTGAGAAGCTCGGCACTCCGTTCAGGCGGTACGTGATTGTGCTCTTCATCTTCTCGTTGAGCACATCGACGGACGCGTTCCTGCTGCTGCGCGCGTCTCAGCTCGGCGTCTCCGTGACGATGGTGCCGGTGCTCTGGGCGATGCTGCATGTGGTGAAGTCCGCATCGGGCGTGGTCGGTGGCGCGCTGTCCGACAGGTTGGGGCGCCGACCGCTGATCCTCGGCGGCTGGACCGTCTACGCCGCGACGTATCTGGGATTCGCGCTGGCCACGGATCTCTGGCACGTGTGGGCGCTCTTCTTCGTGTACGGCTTCTACTTCGGAATGACCGAGGGCGCGGAGAAGGCGCTCGTGGCGGACCTCGCGCCGGAGTCGCGACGAGGCACGGCATTCGGCTGGTTCAACGTCGCCGTCGGGCTCGCGGCACTGCCGGCCTCGGTGCTGTTCGGGGTGGTCTGGGACCAGTTCGGCTCGCAGACGGCGTTCGTGATGGGAGCGACGATCGCGTGCGTGGCGGCGGTGATGTTCGCGCTGGCGGTGCCTGCAACAGCCTCAAGGCCGACCGCCTGATCTCCCTGGTAGTTCGGGGTGTGCGCGGCTCACTCCATACATCCATGATGTGTGGTTCCGCTCGGGGACATTCCGCTAGCAGCAGCGCGAGCCCGGCTTCTCGTACCGCGCGGTCAACCGCTCAGCAACGAACTCCCGTTCGCTGAGCGGTTGCCGTTCCGGATGATGCGCACGCAGGTGACTCAGGTACGCATCGTAGTCCGGTGCGCCGATGATCTGGCGGACCACGGCGGCGCAGCGCGCGAGCCATTCGCTCACGGGCGCGCCTTGCTCCCATTCGGACCGATGGTCCTCTCGAAGAGTTCGAGGATGCGGCGATACTCGTCGGTCCACGAGCTCGGTCGCTCGAATCCGTGGTTCTCCACCGGATACACCGCCATCTCCCAGCCTTCCTTGCCGAGCTCGATCAACCGCTGCGCGAGCTGCACGACGTCGTGGAACTGCACGTTCGTGTCGACCATGCCGTGCGCGATCAACAGCGGATCGCGCAGTCCTTCCGCGAAGAAGATCGGCGACGACTTGCGATACGATTCCTTGTCGTCCTGCGGCAGGTTGAGGATGCGGCCGGTGTAGCCGTGATTGTAGTGTGCCCAGTCGGTCACGGAACGCAGCGCGGCGCCGGCGCCGAAGTGCTCGGACTTGGTGAAGAGCGCCATCAGCGTGATGAAGCCGCCGTAGCTGCCGCCGTAGAGCCCCACGCGCTCGGGGCCGATGCCGTGCTGCGCCGCGAGGTACCTGGAGCCGCTCACATGGTCATCGAGGTCCTTGCCGCCCATCCAGCGATAGATCGCCGTGCGCCAGTCGCGGCCGTAGCCCGCCGACCCGCGGTAGTCGATGTCGAGCACCGTGTAGCCCTTCGACGCGAGCAGGTGGTTGAACATGTATTCGCGCGCGTACGACGACCACCAGTGGTGCACGTTGTGCAGGTAGCCCGCCCCGTGCACGAAGATCACGCCGGCGCCATTCGGCCGTGCGCCGTGATCCTGCGGACGATAGATGCGCGCCGGCACCGGGGTGCCGTCCTCGCCGGGGATCATCACGATCGGCGGCACCTTCCAGTCGTACGAGCGGAATTCCGCCGTTGGTGACGTGGTGAGCTTGTGCATCGCGCTGGAGCCGACGCGCGCGATGAAGAGTTCAGGCGGTGTGTTCGGCGTCGAGTAGACGGAGGCGTACAGATGGCCGTCGGGCCCGATGGTGACATCGTGGCCGCCGTCGCCGCTCGTGATGCGCGTACGCGCGCCGCCGTTCGCCGGCATGCGGTACGCCTGTCGCGTGAAGGGCGACGGTTCGCTCGTCGTGAGCTCGAAGTGGTTCTTGTCGTCGGAGAGGCGCGCGGCGAGCACTTCCCACGTGCCGCTCGTGAGCGTGCGCTTTCCGGAGCCGTCCGCGTTCGCGGAATAGATGTGCGAGTAGCCGCTCTCCTCGGAGACGAACCAGACGCGACCGTCGCGGGTCCAGCCATTGCAGTTGAAGCAGGGGCCGTTCACCCAGGCCTCGTCGCGCAGTGCATCGACGGTGCTGATGGCGCCGCCCGCCGAGGCGACGGAGTAGATGTAGCGATTCTTGAAGTCGGCACTGGTGACGAAGAGGATCAGATGGCGGCCGTCATCGCTCCAGTCGCCCACCTGCGCACCCCCAGCGGGCTTCTTGTCTGGCGTCAGCTCGAGCCAGGTGACCTTGCCCGAGGCGAGGTCGAGGTGGCCGAGCTTCTGCGTGCCCTGCGCATCACCGACCATCGTGCGGCCGGGGATCATGCGTGGATAGCCTTCGATGTTCACGAACTCGGGAACGTCGGAGCCCTTGCTGCCGGTGGATGCGGTGAAGGTCGAGATGATCGCGCTCTTGCCGTCGGGCGACACGGAGACGGTTCCGATGCGTTCGGTCTGTGGGATCCACACGATGGGCAACCGGCGCGTTGCGGCCTCGCGCTCGTCCGCCCGCCGCATCGAATCAGCGGCGATGCGATCACGCACGACCTCGAGCAGATCACGCTGCTGCTCGGCGACCGCTGCGCGCTGGCCCGTGGGTGGCTCGGGGTCCTTGGGCGCGGCGCCGCTGCGGATGTCGGTGAGCTGGCGCGTGAGGCCACTCGAGAGATCGAACGCGAAGGCGTTGCCCTCGCGCACGAAGATGACTTCGCGGCCGTCGAGCGAGAACGCCGGGGCCGACTCGGCGGTGTTGGTCTGGGTGAGCCGACGCAGGCTCACGCGCGCGCCGGTGAACTGCTGCAGGTAGAGATCGCCGAGCGCGCTCACGACACGCGACTTGCCGTCACGGGAGCGGGGACCGGTCGCGAGCATCGGGGCGATGGTGTCCATCTGGGCATCGGTCATCTGCTCGGGCGTCGCACCGGCCTTCGCCGAGACGCGGAACGGCTTGATCTCTTCGTTCCAGGCGGCGCCCGGTTCGAGCCAGCGAAAGTAGATCCATTGGCCGTCTGCGGTGAAGCGGACCTGTGATGGCTCGCGGCCGAAGAGCTCAGGACCACGCATGATGTTCTTCACGCTGAGGTCGAACGCGGGCTGCTGGGCTTCGATTCCGCTGGAGGCGGTCGAGGCGGAGCAGAGAAAGAGCGTCAGCAGCAGTCGCTTGAGCATGGCTCTGGGGATGCGGGAGGGGCGGGAAGGATGGTGCGTCCTGATACTACGCGGGGATGCGGGATAATGCGGGGGCGATGATGGATCATCTCAGCGTGTTGCGACGCGCGGCGTGGAGGGGACCTCGCTCGAGACCATCGGCTTCTTCCCGCCAAGCACCGCGGCCCATTCGCGGATCGAATCGGCGAGGATCACGACCACCGACACCATGAAGAATCCAGCGACCGCGGCATTGAGCCAGTCGTTGAAGATCAGCCGTCCCGCACCGGCGGCATCGGCGACCCCTGCCGGCAGTTCTCCCATCGCGAGCTTCTCGGCGACCCACCGCGCATGCGACAGGAACCCGATGCGCGGATCGGCGGAGAAGATCTTCATCGCGCCTGCGGTCATCGTGACGATGACCAGCCAGACCATCGGGATCACCGTCATGAAGGCGTACTTCACCTTGCCCATCTTGATGATGATCGTCGTGCCGACGCAGAGTGCGATCGTCGCGAGCAACTGGTTGGCGATGCCGAAGAGCGGCCAGAGCGAGTTGATGCCGCCGAGCGGATCGGTGACGCCCTGGTAGAGGAAGAAGCCCCACATCGCGACGAAGATGAAGCTCGACGCGACGACCGCGGGATACCACGAGATGCGTCCGAGCGGCTCCCAGACGTGACGCGCGATGTCCTGCAGCATGAAGCGACCGACGCGCGTGCCGGCGTCGACGGTCGTGAGGATGAAGAGCGCCTCGAACATCAGCGCGAAGTGGTACCAGAGCGCCATCGCGTTGTCGCCGCCGAGCAGGTCGGAGAAGATCTTCGCCATGCCGACGGCGAGCGAGGGCGCGCCGCCGGTGCGCGAGAGGAGCGTGGACTCCTGCACCTGGTTGGCGAGTATCGTGAGATCTTCAGGATTCAGCACGAAGCCCCAGGTGGCGATCACGGCCGCGGCGCTCTCGACCGTGCTGCCGATGATCCCCACCGGCGCGTTGATCGCGAAGTAGATGCCCGGCGTCAGCACGCAGGCGGCGATCAGCGCCATGATCGCGACGAGCGATTCGGTGAGCATCGCGCCGTAGCCGATGAAGCGCGCGTCCTTCTCGTTCGCGAGGAGCTTCGGCGTCGTGCCGCTCGCGATGAGCGCATGGAAGCCGCTGATCGCACCGCAGGCGATGGTGATGAACACGAACGGGAACACCTTGCCCGCGAACACCGGTCCGGTGCCGTCGATGAACGGCGTCACCGCCGGCATCTGGATGGGCGGCAGCACGATGATGATGCCCACTGCGAGCGCGACGACGACACCGATCTTCACGAAGGCGCTGAGATAATCGCGCGGGGCGAGGAGGAGCCAGACGGGGATCACGGAGGCGGCGAACCCGTAGATCATCACGCCGAAGGCGAGTGTGGTGCCCTCGAGCGTGAACATCGGGCCGAACACCGGATGCTCCGCCGCCCAGCGTCCTGCGTAGAGCGAGAGGATCAGCAGCACGACGCCGATCGCGCTCACCTCGAGCACACGGCCCGGGCGTACGAACCGCAGATACACACCCATCAGCATCGCGATCGGCACCGTGAGCGCGATGGTCACCGTGCCCCACGGACTCTGGCGCAGCGCGTTCACCACCACGAGCGCGAGCACCGCGATGAGGATGATCATGATGCCCATCACCGCGACGAGCGCCGTGTAACCGGCGACCGGCCCGATCTCGTCCTTCGCCATCTGGCCGAGCGACTTGCCGTCGCGACGCACCGAGGCGCAGAGGATCACCATGTCCTGCACCGCGCCACCGACCACCACGCCGATGATGATCCAGAGCGCGCCGGGCAGGTAGCCGAACTGCGCCGCGAGCGTTGGTCCGACAAGCGGGCCCGGACCGGCGATGGCCGCGAAGTGATGGCCGAAGACGATCCACCGGTTGGTCGGCACATAGTCGCGGCCGTCGGCGAGTCGCTCGGCGGGCGTCGATCGCATGGAATCGAGCGCGAAGATCTTCGCCGCGATGATCTTGCTGTAGAACCGATACCCGACCACGTAGGTGCAGACGGCGGCGACGAGCAGCCACGCGGCGTTGATGGTCTCACCGCGCTGCAGGCCGATGTACGCGAAAGCGCCGGCACCGATGAGCGAGATGGCGGCCCATACAAGGGCGGAGAGCCAACGGGGCATGCAGGAGGTCCGGGTCAGGGTACGAAGCGATTGTATCGTCTCGCCGCCATTCAGGGAAGCGCGGCAGCGGATTACCTTTCCTGCTCCTCCAACTCACCGGCTGCCATGACCTTCGATCGGGCGCGCAGGGTTCTTTGTTCGCTGGTGCTGGTGCCGCTGATGACGGTCGCCGTGCCGACCTTCAGCGCATCGGCGCAGCAGGCGGTGGTGGTCCCAGCGCCGCCGCTTGCGTCATTCGCGGCGATGCGTGTGGCGATCTTCCCCGTGCAGCTCTGGCGCGCGGACACGTCCGGCTGGAGCCGCGAGGTGACGTGGGCCACGATGCGCCTGGCCGTCGACTCTGCCATCGCCGAGGAACTGCAGGCACGCGGACTCGGCCGTCGCTGGGCATATGCACAGGATCTGGCGCGGAGTGCTAAGCGAAACCCGACATATGCGACAGATCCATACGCGATCGGCGTCGGGCGCTGGCGCAGCGTGATGCCGCGACCCGATGACCAGATCCCGCAGGTTGTCGCGGACAACATGCGTCCGCTCACCGCGCTCGGCGACACGCGCTATGCGCTGATCCCGGTCGAGTTGCGCGCCGACGGCGATCGTGCCGTGCTGCGTCTTGTGCTCGCCGACACGCGCGGCCGCACCGTTGTCTGGGCGGGCGACCTCATCTCCAACGGCGGGCTCGCGATGGTCGATTCGATCGCGAAGCATGTCGCCAACCTCGTGCTCGAGCCCTGAGCGTGGTTCCTGCCCTGTCCCAGACGAATTCTCCAATGAGCGATAAGAAGAAGCGTGAAGTGACGCTGATCCCGGGCGATGGCATCGGTCCGTCCATCGTGGATGCCACCGTGCGCCTGCTCGAGGCCGCCGGCGCCGAGTTCGCATGGGACCGCCAGCAGGCGGGCATGGGTGCCCTGCGCGATCTCGGCGATCCGCTCCCCGAGGCGACGATCAACTCGATCAAGCGCACGAAGCTCGCGCTCAAGGGTCCGCTCGAGACACCGGTCGGCAAGGGATTCCGTTCGATCAACGTCGCGCTGCGCAAGGAATTCGATCTCTACGCGAATATCCGGCCGGCTAAGTCGGTGCTCACGGGGGGCCGCTACGACAATGTCGATGTCGTGATCGTGCGCGAGAACACCGAGGGGCTCTACGTCGGCGTCGAGAACTACGTGAAGGTCGGTGACGATCCGCATGCCGTTGCGCAGTCGGTCGCGATCGTGTCGCGGCACGGCGCCGAGCGCATCGTGCGGTACGCGTTCGAGTACGCGCTCAAGAACGGCCGCAAGCGCGTCACGATCGTGCACAAGGCGAACATCCTCAAGTTCTCGCAGGGCCTCTTCCTCGAGGTGGGACGCGAGATCGCGAAGGAGTACGAGGGTCGCGTCGCGAGCGACGACAAGATCGTCGATGCCTGCGCGATGGAACTCGTGATGCGCCCGGAGAAGTTCGATGTCATCGTAACGACGAACCTCTTCGGCGACATCCTCTCCGATCTCACGTCGGGGCTGGTTGGCGGCCTCGGTCTCACGCCGGGCGCGAACATCGGCTATACCGCGGCGATCTTCGAGGCGGTGCATGGCACCGCGCCCGACATCGCAGGCAAGGGCGTCGCGAATCCGACCGCGGTGATGCTCGCGGCCTGCCAGATGCTGGACCACATCGGCGACGCCCCGCGCGCGAGCCGCATCCGTGCGGCGATCGAACAGACGCTGCGCGAGCGCAAGACGGTGACGCGCGACGTCGGCGGCACCGCCGGCACCGAGGAGTACACCGACGCCGTCATCGCGCGGCTCTGACCGGGCAGAACGCGATCTTGCGGATCCTCCAGCTCTCCGACGTCCACTTCGGGCGCCATGCGATCGCCGAGTACCTCACGGCGATCGCGCGCCGCATCGAAGAGGGCCGGTATGATGTCGTTGCCGCCGTCGGTGACCTCACGCAGCGGAATTTCCGCAGCCAGTTCAGCTCGGCGCACCGGTTCCTGGAGACGACGCGCAAATTCGCGCAGGTCATCAGTGTGCCCGGCAATCACGACGTCGCGTGGTGGTGGAAGCCGCTCGGCCTCGGACTCCGCTGGCCGATCTATCGCGGATATCGAAAGTGGATCAGCGACGATCTCGAACCGGTGATGTCGCTGCCCGGCGTGACGATCGTGGGGCTCAACTCCTGTCACGGCATCCAGCCGTACACGCTGACGACGCGCCTGCGCGATCTCTCCGTGGTCGGTGCGATCCTGCCGAAGCAGTGGGAGCAGGCGCGCCGCGCCTTCGCCGCGGCGCCGGCCGGCGACCTCAAGGTGCTCGCGTTCCATCACAACCTCCTGCGCGGCGATCTCTCCAACCGCTGGGGATTGGTGAATAGGGACGCGGGCATCGACCAGGCCGCGCGCACCGGCGCCGACATCGTGCTCAATGGCCACGATCACCAGACGCGCATCGACAGCGTCATCGTCGACGATCGTCGCGTGATCGTCTCGCACAGCACCACGATCTGCAACCGCACGCGCGGTGGGCTGCCGTCGGCGTTCCAGGAGATCGAGGTGACACCGGCCGAGATCCGCATCCGCGCCTGCGTGTGGACCGCCGCCGCCAACGACTTCACGCCGCGGGAGGACCGATGCTTCGAGCGTTGATGGGAGCACTCCTCCGCCCGCGTCCGGCCGCGCCCGCGGAGGAGACGCAGCTCGGGTGCTTCTCCGGCGCGCGCGCACAGCAGGCGGCGCGCCTCTTCGAGCGGCTGCGCGGTCATGGACTGCAGCACATCCGCGGGGTGGTGCTCACGCGCAATCGCTCGGTGCTCGTGAGCGTGCGCGGGTTCGAGTTGCGCGTGCACGAGGGATTCGTCGACGCGCCGACGGAGATGCATGGGCAGATCGTCCGGTTCGTGACCGCGAAGCGGAAGTGGGAGCGGCAGGCGGCGCGCGATGCGATCGTCTCGTTCCAGCTCCCATGCGCCGAGAAGCCGCCACGCGCCGCGGAGCGCACGCATCCCGATGACGAACCACTGGTGGAGCGACTCGCCGAGTGGCACACGCGGTTGAATGGAGAGCGCTTTGGTGCGTTGCTCAAGCCGGTGCCGATCCGTGTATCGCGCCGCATGCAGCGCCGCCTCGGGCATTTCTCGGCCGGCACCGACGGCAGCGAGCGCGAGATCGCGATCTCGGCGCGCCACCTGCGTCGTGACGGGTTCGCTGCGGCGCTCGAGACGCTGCTGCATGAGATGGTGCACCAGTGGCAGCACGAGAACGGGCTGGAACT
>JANOTV010000214.1:0-1767 GCA_031416495.1 Gemmatimonadota bacterium | reverse complement strand
CACCGACGCCGCCGCCCAGTACGAGCACGGTCTTGGATTGCGTGTTGGTCGCGGTCATGGTACCTCCGTTAGAAGACAAGAGTATTCTCTGCCCATTCCGTCCAGTCCGCGAGCTCCTCAAGCGTGCTCCGTGTCGCGCCTTCGACGAGATCCTCGGGCTTGATGCCCCGAGCGTCCATGCAGGTCCCGCACACGCCAACCGGCACCTGCTTCAGGGTGAGCACATGCAGCATGCGGTTGATGTTGTAGAACCCTTGCGGCACGTTCTGTCCGCTCTTTGCGCATGCGGCCGCGTCGCCCATGAGAAAGACGCGGAGCTCGGCTGTGCCTCGTTTGGCGAGCGCGCCCGCGAGGCGCAACGCATTGTAGGATCGCTCGGTGCCGTACGGCGGGTCGTTGAGCACGAACAACGTCTTCATCGTGGCACCCTCTTCCGGTCGCAGGTTGGTGGTTTTAGCGCGTTGTCCATCAGGCCTCGACACCGATTTTCACGGGAAGGCCTGC
Source organism: Gemmatimonadota bacterium (assembly GCA_031416495.1). GTDB lineage: Bacteria > Gemmatimonadota > Gemmatimonadetes > Gemmatimonadales > Gemmatimonadaceae > Pseudogemmatithrix. Next base: position 1,263 of record JANOTV010000214.1, on the reverse strand, counting down.
GGCCTTCCAGTCGGGCAGTCCCTCACGAAGGCGTATGGCGCGGTAGCCACGCCTGCGCAGCTGCTCGACGGCTTCGACCGAGAGCACACAGTACGGCCCTCGGCAATAGGCGACGACAAGGAAGCTCTTCGGGATGTTCGCGAGTTCGCGTTGGAAGCCCGTAATCGGGACGGAGATTGCGCCGGCGATGTGGCCGGCCCGGTACTCGACCACGGGACGGACGTCGACCAGGGTCACGTCACCCGCCTTGAGCCGGCGCCGGAGCTCGGTGGCGCTGATGGGTTCCAGGGTGTCGCGGTCGTCGATATACGCGCGCGCGAGCTGGTCCACATCGTGGAGTCGCTGCCGAGCCAGCGCCTGGATCTCGCGGAACACGCGCACAACGCCGTCGTCCGCGAGCCGGTAGAAGACGAACTGCGCCTCCTTGCGCGTCTCGACGAGACGCGCGGCCCTCAGGGCCTTGAGGTGTGAGCTCGTGTTGTTGACCGTGAGACCGGTCTCGCGCGCGAGGGCCTCGACCGTCCGCTCACCTTGGGAGAGGACGTCGAGCAGCTCGACTCGCTTGCCGCTGGCGAGCGCCTTGGCGATCGTCGCCCACGCGTCGTAGAAGCGATCCTTGATGGCGCGGGAATCCAGGTGTCCTCCAGTATTCCATGATCTACTGGAATACTACGGAGCGCCCAAACCCCTGTCAACTACTGACCGGTCGCGCGCCACGTGGCGACCGACGAAATGTTCATCGCGGCGTCGAGCGCCGAGACCGCCACCACGTCGGCCCGGTCTGCGGCGCTGGTGAAGGGAATGTCGAGCAGCCGTTCGGCGCCCCACAGAAGTCGGCTCTTCCACGCGCCGCCGGCGCGCCATTGCACCAGCCACCAGCGTGCCCCCTCGGGATCGCCTGGAGTCCATTGCGCGCGTAGTGCCGCGCCTTGCGTGCTGACGATGAGCGTCGGCGCCACAGGAGGGGTGCCATCGAGCCACGGCGTGGCGGGCACGATGCTCGCGTTTGCGTAGCTTGCGGTGGCGAGCGCGTCGGCGAGGCCACCCCTGTTGAGGCGCACGGCGGTCGTGTTGTAGAGCAGTGCGCCGAACGCGCCTCCCGCCGCCGCTCCCGCCCGCGCGCGCACAACCCCAAGCTCGGCGACGATCTCGGCGGCGCCATACTGACTCGACGTGCCGTCGGCCACACGATATGCGGCCAAGCCGGGCCAGAGATGACGACGTCGCGTGTTGGCCCCGATCCACCAGTCGAGCAGCGCGGTG
>JANOTV010000213.1:0-17221 GCA_031416495.1 Gemmatimonadota bacterium | reverse complement strand
GTCGCGTTGCTGGGTTGCGGTCGCTAACGCACCGCTGCTTCTGCCCCGCCGCACTGCATCCCGATAGCTTCCGCGGCATGACCGAGCGCCCACGCCCACATCGCCCATACCGCAAGTTCTTCGCGGTGCTGCTCGCGGTGGCCGTCTGCGCGTGGACCGTCTCCGCGCTCAACGTGATCTGGTACGCATCGCGCGATCGCGCCGTGCGCTCGGACGCGATCATCGTGATGGGCGCGGCGCAGTATCGTGGACGGCCGTCACCGGTGCTGCGCGCGCGCCTCGATCATGCGGTGGGGCTGTATGCGCAGGGCTTCGCACCGCGGCTCGTGCTCACTGGTGGCATCGCCGAGGGCGACACGGCGAGCGAGGCGTCGGTGAGCCGCGCGTATGCGCTCCGCGCCGGAGTCCCCGACTCGGCGATCTTGCTGGAAAATGACGGACGCACGACCGGACAGTCCGTGCGCGCCGTGGCGGACCTGCTGCGCGCGCGCGGGATGGATAAGGTCGTGATGGTGTCCGACCCTTTCCACGTGTTCCGCGCATCGATCGTGGCGCGCCGTAGCGGACTCGCCGCGGTGACGTCGCCAACGACCACCGATGGAGTATGGAAAAGGATCGCGCGCCAGCCGTCTTATTTTCTCGCGGAGACGGTCAAGGCGCCGATGTCCCTCATCCTCGAATGGTGAATCGCGTGATGCGCATCCCGTTGGTGACATATGAACTGGTGAACGGACTTCGGGTGATCCTCTCCGAGGACCACGCGACGCCGGTCGTGGCAGTGAATCTCTGGTATCACGTGGGCTCGGCCAACGAACGCGACGGCCTCACCGGCTTTGCGCACCTGTTCGAGCACATGCTGTTCCAGGGGAGTGAGCATGTGGGCGCGAACGAACACTTCGAGTTCATCCAGCGCGCCGGCGGCACGCTGAACGGCTCCACCTGGCTCGATCGCACGAACTACTACGAGACGCTGCCGGCGCACCAGATGGAGCTCGCGCTCTGGCTCGAGGCCGACCGCATGGCACGACTGCTTCCCGCGATGACGCAGGAGAAGCTCGACACGCAGCGCGACGTGGTGAAGAACGAACGCCGCTGGTCGGTGGACAACCAGCCGTACGGCACGTGGTGGGAGAAGCTGCCGGCGCTCTGCTTCCCGCCGTCGCATCCGTTCCATCACTCGTTGATCGGCTCGATGGATGACCTGACCGCGGCGAGTCTGGATGATGTGGCCGATTTCTTCCGCACCTATTACACGCCCGACAATGCGGTGCTGACGCTGGCCGGTGACTTCGACCCGGCCGAGGCGCGCGGGATGATCGAACGGCATTTCGGCGATATCCCGCGGGGCAAGGGACGTCCGCCGCTGCCGCCGATGGAACTGCCGCCGACCTTCGGTGGCTGGCTGCGGGAGACGGTGCCGGATGCGGTGGTCGCATCGAAGCTCCTGCTGGCGTTCCGCATCCCGCCGTTCGGTTCCGATGGATGGTATGCGGCGAGCCTGCTGGGATCGATCCTTGGGAACCGCGACGGCAGCCGGCTGCCGCGCGCGCTTGTGCGCGAACAGGCGATCGCCTCGAGTGCGAACGCCTACACGTTCGACCTGCCGAAGGGTGCCGACCTGCTCATCTGCGACGTGACGGCACGACCGACGATCTCCGAGACGGTGCTGGAACGCGCGGTGGTGGCGGAGATCGATCGGCTCATCGCGGATGGTGTGACGGTCGGCGAGCGCGCGCGCTCTCTCGCCATGCTCGAGACCGAGTGGGTGGCGAGCCTGCAGTCCGCCGACTCCCGCGCCGACCGGCTCTCGCAGTACGAGACCTATTTCGGCGACGCGTCGCGCGTGAACGAGGAGCTCGATCGGTACCGCGCGATCTCCGTCGAGGATCTCAACGCGTGCGCACGCACGCTGCTCATCGCCGAGAACCGCGCGTCGCTCGTGTATGTGCCGGCGGTGGAAGCGGCGGAGGCGGTATGAGCGTCATCAGCCGACCGATCGCCGGGTCTGTGAGGGATTATCACTTCCCGACGATCGAGCACGCGATGATGGCGAACGGCATGCGCCTGCTGGTGGCGCGCATGCCGCGTCTGCCACTCGTCACAGTGCTCGGTCTCATCGACGCCGGCGCGTCGATGGATCCGCCAGGCGCCGAGGGCACCGCGTCACTCACCGCGCGCACGATCACCGAAGGAACGGCCGGCATGGACGGCGCGGCGCTGACCGATCGACTGGAAGCACTCGGCACATCGCTCGATGGTTTTGCGGACTGGGACTGCACGGGCGCGCGATTCACCGTGATGCCCTCGCGACTCGACGAGGCGTTCTCGCTGTTCGCCGAAGTGCTGCGCGCACCGGCGTTCCCGGACGCGGATGTCGCGCGCAAGCGGGACGAGCGTATCGCGCACCTGACGGAGCGACTCGCGGAGCCACGCGGGCTCGCCGACCAGCGCTTCTCGGGCTTCCTGTATGCCCCGCGCTCGCGGTATGCACGTGCCGCGGGCGGGACGCTGCGCACTGTGCCGTCGCTGCACGCGGGCTCGGTTCGCGATTTCCATCGCACGCGCTACACTCCGCAGGCGACGACGCTGATCTTCGTGGGCGACATCACGATGGCGGAGGCGACCCGACTCGCGACGTCCACGCTCGGCGACTGGTCCGCGACGACGAGCATCGCGGGGAACGCGTCGATGGGAGCAGAGGTGGCGCAGCGTGCCGCGCGCCGCGCGGTCATCGTGGAGAAGGAGGATGCACCGCAATCCGAACTGCGCGTGGGTCATGTCGGTGTCAGCCGGTCGCATCCCGACTACCTGCCGATCGTGGTGATGAACGCGATCCTCGGCGGGCTGTTCTCGTCGCGGATCAACCTGAACCTGCGGGAGAAGAACGCCTTCACGTATGGCGCCTCCTCGGGATTCGACTGGCGACGCGGGCCGGGGCCGTTCGTGGTGAGCACCGCCGTGAAGAGCGAGATCACCGACCGCGCGGTGGAGGAGATCCTGCGCGAGATCGATCTCATGCGGGCGGCGCCGCCATCGGCGAGTGAGCTCGCGCTTGCGACCGACTACCTCGCCGGAGTGTTCCCCATTCGGTATGAGAGCACAGACGCCGTGGCCGGAGCCATCGCCAACGCGGTGACCTTCGGGCTTCCGGACGACTGGTTCGCCACATACCGGATGCGCGTACAGGCAGTGACGACGGCCGACGTGCATGCGGCGGCGCGGGCGCATGTCGATCCGGAACGGATGCTCGTACTCGCCGTCGGCGATCCGGCGGTGATCCGCACGCCACTCGAGCGGCTGGCGGTGGGCGAGGTGATCGTGGTGCCGCCCACCTTCGACCCGGCAGACGAGACGTGACCGACGAGACCGGGAAGATCGAGGGTGGACGGGTCTGGACGCATCGCTTTCTCGACGCACATGTGGACCGGGTGCGCTATCCGGATGGGAGCGAGGGCGAACAGGTGCTCATCCATCATCCAGGCGCGTCGGCGGTGGTTCCTTTTCTCTCGGATCCCGGGGACGCCGATCCCGAGATCCTGATGCTTCGTCAGTATCGTTACGCGACCGGGGGAGACCTGTGGGAGATTCCCGCGGGTTTGCTCGAGCCGGGTGAGGATCCGGTCGATTGCGCCAGAAGGGAACTCCTTGAGGAGACTGGCTGTACCTGCAAGAAGCTGGATGCGATGACGTTTCTCTGGACGACGCCTGGATTCACCGACGAGAAGATCCACCTCTTCCGGGCGACGGGACTGACACGGGGAGACGCGTCGCGTGAAGCGGACGAATTCATAGAAGTGACGGCGCTGCGCCTGAGCGAAGTGCTCCGGAAGATTCGCGCTGGTGAGATCACTGATGCGAAAACGCTGGTTGGCGTTCTCTTTGCTGCAAAATGGAGGAACGTCCACTCCTGAGGACACTGTTCTCCAGCGGCAGGGACACTCACGCATTATTAAGCTTGCGTTAATACGTTACGTTGCAACGAGTTAGGCGATTCCATGCGGTGGCACGGCCCCTGCCTCTAGAAAGGCCAAGGACGTATCCACCGAATTCCTCCGCAAGGGGCGATCATGGGAAGCGCTGCACTCAAGATTCCGCTAAGCAGCACCGGCTTTCGCCCACTTAGTGACTTCAAGTTACTTGATGATGGCGCCTTGGTGTCTGAATACATCGCTGGTCAGCACCGCGCATTCGACGCGTTGGTCGATCGCTATCAGGCTCGGCTGCTGAACTTCATTTATCGGACGGTCGGCGATCGTGAGCGCGCCGAGGATCTCGTGCAAGAGGTCTTCATCCGCGTCCATCGTCACCTCGCGCGATTCGACCGGTCGAAGAAGTTCTCGACCTGGATCTACACGATCGCGTCGAACCTCGCCAAGAACGAACTCCGCAACCGCTCACGCAATCCGCTCGTGCTCTTCCAGGCCATGACACAGGGCTGGGAAGACGAGGAGCGCCCGCTGGAGTTCGAGGATCCCTCGTCGCGTCCGGACGATCTCTTCCGCAAGCGCCATGTGCGCTCGCTCGTCGAGAACACGGTGGCGCAGCTCCCGAAGCATCATCGCGAAGTGTTCGTGCTGCGCGAACTCGAGGGTCGCTCGTATGAGGAGATCGCAGAGCTCACGCATTGCAACCTGGGCACCGTGAAGTCGCGCCTGAACCGCGCACGCAGCTCATTCGCGGAGATCATTGAGCCGGCACTGCAGTAGTACGCAGTACGCAGGGAAGGGGGGTGGGACCTCCGAAGGCATGCAGCGTCGGCGCCGAACCGTCCATCCGGGAAACCGGGTGGGCGGTTTTGCTTGCGCTATATTGGACGGATGGCGCCCTCGACGTCTTTCAAAGCGCTGAAGGCTGCACTGGAGAGCGGGAAGTTCGACCCGGTGTATCTCCTGCATGGCGCAGACGATTACCTGAAGGAAGAAAAGGCGCGGGCGATGATCGCGCGGGCCACGGACGCGTCCATGCGTGACTTCAATCTCGAGTCGCTGCGCGGCGCGGAGGTCGATGTCGCGATGCTCGCGACGGCGCTCGAAGTGCTGCCGATGCTCGCCGATCGCCGTGTGGTGGTGCTGCGGGACCCGGGCGCGATGAAGAAGCCCGTGCGTGAGCGTCTCGACCGTTATCTCAGGTCGCCAGCGAGCGACGTGCTGCTCATCATCATCGTGCCGTCGAGCGCGAAGGCCGATGCCGCGCTCGCAGGCAATGCCAATGTATCGGCGGTCGATTTCAAGCCGCTCGTCGAAGGCGACCTTATCAAGTGGATCGACCATCAGGCGCGCACGGTGTGCAAGACGGAGATCGCACCGGACGCGGCGGCGCTGCTCGCCTCGTACGGTGGAAGCGATCTCGCGCTGCTCGCGGGAGAGCTGCAGAAGCTCTCGTCCTTCAGTGGCGGCAAGACAATCGACAAGCTGGCGATCGATGCGGTGACGGGCGTCCGGCCCGGCCGCACACTCGGAGACCTGCTCGACGCGGCAGCGGCGCGTGACACGATGGGTGCGATCGACCTCGTCGAAGAAGTGCTCTCGCAGCCGAAGCAGTCCGCGGTCACGATCGTCATGGCACTTGGCGCGCAACTGCTGGCGATCGGATGGGGAGTGGCAGCGCGCGCGCGTGGACTTTCCGCTTCGCGACTCGAGGGAGAGTTCTTCACGCTGCTCAAGGAAGGTGGCAGTGCCTACACGGGCAGGGCGTGGGGTGAAGCGGTGAAATGCTGGGCGCGCGCGGTGCCGAACTGGACTGCCGCGGATGTCGACCGCGCGCTGCCGCACCTGCTCGCGGCGGACGCGTCACTGAAGGACACGAAGGTCTCGAGCGAAGCACAGATCATCACGTCGCTGCTGCTCGCGATCACACCAATGGCGAACAAACGGAGGGCTGGGTGACCGAAGGCCTGCAGAAACCACAGACGGTGCGAGTGCTCGCGCTGCTCGCCCTGGCACTCGCGTGCTCGGTCGTCGCAGAGCCGGCACACGCGCAGCAGACGAAGAGTGACAGCATGACGGTGGCGTTCCGTCGTGCGCAGCGGCTCGTGAACGATGGCGCGGGGCCGGAGGGACGCGCCATCGTCGACTCGGTGCTCGAGCAGACGGAGCCGGGCTCCGCCGAGGAGGCGGAAGCGCTCTTCTGGCGCGCCACGCTCGGCGAGTCGTGGGACACGGCGCAACGCGACTATCTGCGACTGATGCTCGAGCATGAGCGTTCACCTCGTGCGGCCGACGCGATGCTACGCTTGGCGCAAGGTGAGCTCGCGCGAGGTGATCGCGAGGCGGCGGAACGGTACCTCGAGCGACTCGCGCGCGAAGCGCCATCCAGTGCTGCGCGTGGTGAAGCGGGACTCTGGCATGGACGTCTGCTGCTGGAACGCGGGATGCGCACCGAGGGATGTGCGTTGCTGCGGGAGACACGACAGGTGGTGGCGAGTGGCGCGCTGGAACTCGTGAACCAATACGAGTACCAGCTGCGCGACTGCCCTGCAGTCGCCGGGGTTGGTGCTGCTGCCGTCGCCCCTCCGCGCACGGACTCCTTGAGTCCGCCACCGCGCGCCACGCCGGTGCCGACTCCGGTGCCGACGCCGGTGCCGACGCCGGTGCCGACGCCGGTGCCGACAAGGACACCGCCAGCGGCTGAGACGGCCGGTGGATGGTCCGTACAGGCCGCGGCGCTGCGAACGGCCGCAGAAGCCCGCGCGCTCGCGCAGCGGCTTCGTGATCGCGGCTACGACGCGCGTGTCGATGGCACCAGCGCACCGTTCCGGGTGCGCTTCGGACGATACGCTACGCGCGCTGCCGCCGCAGCCGCGATGGATGCATACAAGACGAAGGAACGCGCGGTCGCTTTCCTGGTTGAGGTGCCGCGCGGGTGAGCAAGGAGGGAGCAACACCGCTGATGACGCAGTACCGGGAGATCAAGACGCGGAATCCCAACGCGATCCTGTTCTTCCGCATGGGCGACTTCTACGAGATGTTCTACGAAGACGCCGAAACAGCGTCTCGCGTGCTTGGCCTCACGCTGACTTCACGCAACAACGGCGGCGGCGCCGAAGTGCCGCTGGCCGGCGTGCCGGTGAAGGCGGCGGCCGACTACCTGCGCCGGCTCGTACAGCAGGGATTCCGCGTTGCCGTCTGCGAGCAGGTGGAGGACCCGCGGCTCGCCAAGGGGATCGTGCGCCGCGAAGTGATCGAGACGATCACGCCGGGTGCGTCATACAGCGATGATCTCCTGGATGGCACGCGCAATAATTTCCTCTGCGCGGTGCAGGTGCTCGGTGCCTACGTGGGTATTGCGGCGGCTGATCTCTCCACCGGTGAGCTGCGACTGGTAGTCTCGACACCCGGTGACGCCGACGCCGCGCTCGCGCGGCTCTCGCCGCGCGAAGTGATCGTGCCGTCGGGCTCAACCGCGGCCGCCGAGCTGGTGCTGCCACTGGGCGCACTCGCGACCGAGCGCGAGCCATGGGAGTTCGACACCGCGCTCGGAGCGGAGGCACTCGCGCAGCACTTCGCCGTGCAGTCGCTCGAGGGTTTTGGGATCGGCGCGGAGGATGGCGCCGCCACCGGTGCGGCGGGCGCGCTGCTGCGTTACCTGCGCGAGTTGCAGCCGTCGGGGGTGCCGCATCTCGCGCGACCGACGCTCGAGCGGCCAGACGGCGTCATGCCTCTGGACGAGATGACGCGCCGCAATCTCGAGCTCGTCGAATCGCTGCGCGCGACCGACGATGCCAGTGGAACGCTCATCGGCGTGCTCAACCGCACACAGACGCCGATGGGGGCGCGGTTACTGCGTCAGTGGATCCTCGCGCCGCTCACCAACGTCGCTGCGATCACCGCACGGCTCGATGCCGTGGAATCGCTGTTCGCCAATGCACTCGCGCGCACGGCGCTGCGCGATGCACTCGACGGGGTGCGTGACGTGGAGCGACTGGCCGGCAAGACCGCCGCAGGACGCGCGACGCCACGCGACCTGCGCGCACTGGGCGATTCCCTCATGCGACTGCCGGATGTCGCGCGTGCACTCGCGCGCACCACGCGTGGCGGAGTGCTCGGCGGCATCGCGGGAAGCTGGGACGATGCAGCGGACGTGGCGAAGGAGATCGCGAAGACGCTGGTCGCGCGGCCACCGATCGCGATCGGTGATGGCGAGACGATCGCCCCAGGTGTCGACGCCGGACTCGACGAGTTGCGCGCGATCGCCAGCGGAGGCAAGGATGCGATCGCCGCGCTGCAGAACGAAGAGCGCGCGCGCACGGGCATCGCCTCGCTCAAGGTCGGCTACAACCGCGTGTTCGGCTATTACATCGAGATCACGAACTCGCATCGCGGCAGCGTGCCCGCCGATTACCAGCGCCGCCAGACGCTGACGGGCGCTGAGCGCTACGTGACGCCGGCGCTGAAGGAGTTCGAGGAGAAGGTGTTGCACGCGACGGAGCGCATGGAGGTGCTCGAGCGCCAGGTATTCGAGGCACTGCGCGCACGGATCGGCGCGGGCATCGGGCGACTGCAGGCGATCGCCACGCGCGTTGCGCAGCTCGACGTACTCTCCTCGCTGGCCGAGGTCGCAGCGCGCGAGGGGTACGTGCGGCCGGTAGTGGATGACGGCAGCGCGCTGGAGATCGTGCGCGGGCGGCATCCGGTGGTGGAGCGCATGATGCCGCGCGACCAGTTCATCCCGAACGATGTGCGGCTCGCGCCCGAGGAGCGGATGATCATCCTCACGGGCCCCAACATGGCGGGCAAGAGCACCATCCTCCGGCAGATCGGGTTGCTCGTATTGATGGCGCAGATGGGATCGTACGTCGCGGCGACGTCGGCGCGCGTCGGCGTCGCGGACCGCGTGTTCACCCGCGTGGGTGCTAGCGACAATCTCGTGCGCGGGCAATCCACGTTCATGGTGGAGATGTCCGAGACGAGCGCGATCCTGCACACGGCCACGGCACGCAGTCTCGTGCTGCTCGACGAGATCGGACGCGGCACGGCGACATGGGACGGATTGTCGATCGCGTGGGCAGTGAGCGAGCACCTGCATGAGCAGGTCGGATGCAAGACGGTGTTCGCAACGCACTACCACGAACTGACGCAGCTCGCCGACGAGTTCACGTCGGTGCGCAACTTCAACGTGATGGTGCAGGAAGTCGGGGAGAAGATCCTCTTCCTGCATCGGCTGCAGCCCGGCGGCGCCGATCGTTCGTACGGCATCGAGGTCGGCCGCCTCGCGGGATTGCCGGCCTCGGTGATCGCACGTGCGCGCGCACTACTGCGTGTGCTCGAGGAGGAGCAGCTCGTACCGGCGCTGGGCAGCATTTCCGGCGTAGTCGGCTCGAGTGGTGACGCGCCGAAGAAGTCAGACGCGCGCACAGACGCGCGCACGTTGCGGCTTGCAGCACCGGTCGATCAGTTGCCGCTCTTCGCCGCGGCGCCGGACCCGGTGCTGCTCGAACTCCGCGCCCTCGACCCGACCTCCGTCACACCGCTCGAAGCGCTCACCCTCCTTGCCCGTCTCTCGGCGAAGGCACGCGATAGCGCGTAGATTTTTCGCACTCCCACTCACGAAACGATGACCGACCACACACGCAATCGCCTTCCGTACGACAACGTCCTGGAAACCATCGGCTGGACGCCGCTCATCCGGCTCTCGCGCGTGACGCAGGGCATCCGCACGCCGGTGTACGGCAAGGCGGAGTTCTTCAATCCCGGTGGGTCGGTGAAGGACCGTATCGGGCTGCCGATGATCGAGCAGTTCGAACGCGACGGGCTGCTCAAGCCGGGTGGGACGATCGTCGAGGGCACGAGCGGCAACACGGGTGTCGGCCTCGCGATCGCGGCGGCGCTCAAGGGTTACCGCTGCATCTTCACGATGCCGGACAAGATGTCGCAGGAGAAGGTGCGACTCCTCAAGGCGTTCGGTGCGGAGGTGATCATCACGCCGACTGCGGTCGCGAGCGATCATCCGGACAGCTACACGTCGCAGGCCAAGCGCATCGCGCACGAAACGCCGAATGCCGTGCTCGCCAACCAGTTCTACAACCAGACGAATCCTGAGGCGCATTACGCGACCACGGGTCCCGAGCTGTGGGAGCAGACGGAAGGACGCATCACGCACTTCGTCGGCGGGGCCGGAACGGGCGGCACGCTCACCGGTGTCGGGCGATATCTCAAGGAGAAGAATCCGAAGGTGCAGATCGTCGGTGCGGATCCCGTCGGTTCGATCCTCGCCGAGACGTGGCGCTCGGGCGGGCGTTCGAAGGTGGAAGGCGCGCCGTACAAGGTGGAGGGCATCGGTCAGGACAAGGTCCCCGGCACGCTCGACATGTCGTTGATCGACGAATACCAGACGGTGAGCGACCGCGACGCGTTCTCGATGGCGCGCCGGCTCACGCGTGAGGAGGGGATCTTCGTCGGCGGCTCGGCGGGACTCATCGCCCATGCGGCGCTTAGCGTCGCGCGCCGCATCAACGATCCGGATGCCTGCGTCGTGACGATCCTCTGCGACACCGGCGAGCGCTACCTCTCGAAGGTGTTCAATGATGAATGGATGCGTGAGAACCAGATGCTCGACACCGAGAAGGTGACGCTCGGACAGCTGCTCGACGGGAAGGGCGGCGACATCCCCGCGCTGGTCAGCGTCGCACCCGGTTCGTCGGTGCGTCAGGCACTCGGCCTCATGCGTCTGCACGACGTCTCGCAGCTCGCGGTGATGGATGGTGCGAACTGCGTGGGCTCGGTGAGCGAGAGCGTGCTCAGTGTGCGGAGTCTCGAGGACACGAAGGTGCTGGAGCGCACGGTGAGCGCCGTGATGGACTCACCGTTCCCGCTCGTTGATGCCGCGATGCCCGTGGACGCCGCCGTCAAGATGCTCGGCCGGAACAACCCGGCGGTGCTCGTGCACGAGAACGGTGCGGTGCAGGGCATCCTCACGCGCTCCGATCTTCTCCAGTTCCTCATGGCGCGCTGACAGATGCGGATCATGGTGCTGATGGGCGGCGATTCATCGGAGCGAGAAGTGTCACTCGCGACGGGTCGACGCGTGGTCGACGCGCTGCGTGAGCGAGGGCATGACGTGGTGGAGGCGGACCCGTCGCCCGATCCGCTGGCGGTGCTGGCACCGGCGTGGGACGTGGACGTCGTCTGGCTCGCGCTCCACGGCGGGTCGGGGGAGGACGGGACGATCCAGGCGCTGTTCGATCTCGCCAAGATCCCGTACACGGGGAGTGGCCACCTCGCGAGCGCTCTCGCGATGGACAAGGACCTCTCGAAGCACCTCTTCCGGGCGGCCGGCGTGCCGACTGCCGACTGGATCATGCTCCGTGCGGGCGACGGCAGCGCAAACTCTTGGAAGGAAACGACATACGCCGATTGTGTGGTGAAGACGCTCGGGCTGCCGGTCATCGTGAAGCCGTCCAAGCAGGGCTCCACCGTGGGTCTGTCGCTCGTGAAAGCGAGCGAGGATCTGGGGGAAGCGATCGCTGAGGCGTTCAGGCACGACGACGAAGTCATGCTCGAGGCCTACATCCCGGGGCGCGAACTCACCGTGAGCATGCTCGGCGAGACAGTGCTCCCGGTTGGCGAAATCATTCCCAGGCATGAGATTTACGATTACGAATGCAAGTATATGGCAGGAATGGCGGTAGAAGTGTTTCCGGCCGACCTGCCAAAAGCGTTAAGTGAGGAAGCACAGCGACTGACCGTGCTTGTGTATCACGCATTGAAGTTGAAGGGATGTGCGCGCATAGATTTCCGGCTTCACCCGGATGGAGGATTGTTCTGCCTTGAGGCGAACACGCTTCCCGGGATGACGGCCACAAGTCTGGTTCCCCAGGCCGCATCCGCGGCCGGGATCACGTTTCCGGAGTTATGTGAACGGATCGCGCTCGATGCGCTTCCGTTGCATGCGCGGGGAGGAATGGCATGACGGGTGGGGTACCGATGGTCGCTGCCGCATTGAGTGGTGTGCCGGCAGGCGTGCAGACTCTCGGCCCCTGGGCCGGACGCCGACAGTTGTTCGTACGATTCGCCGGTGAGGCGGAGACGGCGACCATGTACCTGGCGACCGCGCTGGTGCGCGAGATGGAGCGCCAGCTCTCGCGGTCCAGTTTCCACTCCGTCGTCATCGGCGGTCGTGACGCGCTCGGGAATCTTGCGTTCCTACTGGCCGCCTTCGAGGCGGTGAAGCCAAAGCTCCCGGTGATGCTCGATACCGATGGGCAGCGGCCCGAGACGCTCGCGAAACTGCTTCCGCACCTCGATCTCACGCAGGTGACGGTGGAGTTCATCGGCGGTGACGCGATGCTCGACAATGTAATCAGCTCGATCAGCGTGGCGGCGAAGGGCGGATGCGCGCATGCGCTGGCGCTCTGCCCGCGCGAGGACACCACCGACTCGTCGCTGCTGCGACTCGTCGAAGAGGCGTATGCGGCAAGTGCGACGACGCAGGTGGTCATCCATCCGTTTCTCACGGGCGACGCCAACCCGATGCTCGACCGTCGCTGGGCCTCGCTGCTCGAGCAGGCGTCCGCGATGCATGGCGACGTGAAGCTCGCGATGCGTCTCCCGCCCCCGACCGGCCTTCGCTGAGCCGCCGATGGAACCGGTCTCGCTGCCCGCCACCGACACACCCATGATGCCGCGTCTGACGCGCGGCGTCCGGTGGTTCGTCGCGCTGCTGCTCGGCGTACAGTTCGTGCAGTACACGCTCCTGCAGCCGGCCGATGTCCAGTGGGCGCTCGGCTTCCGTCGCGGCGACCTGGATGGCGGGCGCTGGTGGTCGATGGGCACGTACGTGTTCGCGCACGCGAGCCTGTCGCTCACGCTGCTGAACGCCTACGCACTGCTGCTCTTCGGACCGCGGCTCGAGCGCTTCTGGGGCACGCGACGTTTCCTCGTTTTCATGGCACTCACCGTGCTCAGCGGCTGGATGCTGCACCTGTTCGTCGGCGGAGAGGCCACGCTGCTGGGGGCATCGTCGGTGGCGTTCGGCGTGCTCGCCGCGAACGCGCTGCGCTGGGGTGGCGAAGAGCACATGCTGGCCGGCGGATTCACGATGAGTGGAAGCTGGCTCACGGCGTTGGTCGGCGCGATCATCCTGCTCTTCGGATTGCAGGAATCGGTGGGTGGCGGCGCCGCGTTCGCCGTGCATCTCGGAGGCGTCGTGGTCGCGTGGTTCTTCATGCGCTCGACGAAGGTGCTGCTCGTCGAGCGTTTCCGCGAAGGCGTTTCCGCCGTGCCTGATGATCCGCCGGAGGACCAGCTGCCGCGCGCCGTGCCGAAGACACTGCCCCGTTCCCGTGCCCGTGACCGCGAGACGATCGACGACGTGGTCGCCCGCTCGAATGCGCAGTCGGCGCGCCGTTCACAGACCGTGCGCCAGCAGTCGTCGCCGGTGGACAGCGCCGAGAAGCCGCTGGTGGACATCGACTCGATCCTCGACAAGATCTCAGCACATGGGATCGAACACCTGACGCCGGACGAACGACGCGTCCTGGACGATCACTCTCGCCGTCTCCGCGACGGCTGAGCTCCCTCTCCGATCCAAGAATGCCACAGCCGGAACTGCTCGAGACGTTCCCGAATCCGTACGCCGATCGGGACTACGAGATCTTCATGTCGACGCCGGAATTCACGTCGCTCTGCCCGCTCGGCGGCGTGGAGACCGATGCGACCGAACTCGCGCTGCTCAAGGGTGGCGCGCCGGATTTCGCGACGATCAACATCACGTATGTGCCGGACGAGCTCTGCATCGAACTCAAGAGCCTGAAGATCTACCTCTGGAGTTTCCGCAACGACGGCATCTTCTATGAACGCGTCGTGAACCGCATCCTCGACGACCTCTCGGCGATCGCGAAGCCGCGGTCAATGAAGGTCGTGGGTGATTTCAACGTGCGCGGTGGCCTCAAGTCGATCATCACGGCCAGCTACATCAAGCCCTGATGGGCTTCCAGCGGGCGTAGGTGCCGAGCAGCCGCGTGTCGTCGGCCGCGGCGGAGATGTCACGCACGACAGCGTCCGCGTCGTCATCGCCCGCCTGGTGGTCGAACTCCATGAAGAAGCGATAGCCCCACGGCTCGCCGGTCGGACGTGACTCGAGTCGGCGGATACTCACGCCGTGCTCGGCGAGCGGCGTGAGTGCGCGCAACAGCGCGCCCGGCTGGTCATTGGTGGTGATGATGACCATCGTGCGCGCGGGCGTGCCGGCGGCGAGTGCGCGTGGCGCGCGCGCGAAGCCGAGGAACCGCGTCTGGTTGTCGTCGCGATCCTCGATGTTCGCCTTGAGCACATCGAGCTGGTAGTGATGTGCCGCGCGAACGCTCGCGACAGCCGCGATGGTCGGATCCGCGACACGTGAGACGTCCATCGCCGCGCCGGCCGTGTCGTAGACCGGATGCACCTCGAGCTGCGGATACTCGGCGAAGAACCGCCCGCACTGCGCGAGCGCGATGGGATGACTCAGCACCGTCGTCACCTGCTCTATCGAAGTTCCCGGTGCCGCCAGCAGGCAATGATGCACCGCGACCACCGTCTCGGCGCAGGCGAAGAGACCCGGCATCGCCGAGATGGCGTCGTGACTGCCGGCGATGGAGCCAATGATCGTATTCTCGATCGGGAGCACGCCAAGGTCGGCGACGCCCGACGCGACGGACGTGGTCACATCCGCGAAGTCGCGATATGGAAGCCGCTCGACGTCGGGGCCCCAGAGCTGCTGGATCGCTTCATCACTGAAGGAACCCAGTTCGCCCTGGAGCGCGACGCGGAGTCTTCCCGGCGTGCGGTCCTGCACTAGCGAGTGATGGTGTTCACGTCGAGCAGCGAGCTGGTGCCGAGCTTCAGTGCCTCGATCTTCGTTCGCACCTTCGTCATGTCGCCGACGATGACGATCAACGCGTTCTCGGCGGGGATGTAGCGCTGCGCCACGCGCTGCACGTCGGCGGCGGTCACGGCATCGATGTTCCGCGCATACTCCTGCAGCCAGGTGATCGGCAGGTTGTACGCGGACAGACCGGTGATCTGCCCGGCGATCTGCGAGGTGGACTCGAGATTGCCCGGCAGTGCGAGCTTGAGATACGCTTGCGCGCGCGCAAGCTCCGCGGGATCGACGGCCATCTCACGGATAGAGCGGATCTCGCGGAAAAACTCGACGAGCGAGCTGTCGGTGACATCGGTGCGCACATCGGACGACGCGATGAACGGACCAGGCAGCGGACGCCAGGCGAAGCTGGAATTCACGCCGTAGGTGTAGCCCTTCGTCTCACGCAGGTTGGTCATCAGCCGCGACGAGAACGAGCCGCCGAGGATCGTGTTCATCACCTGGATGGCGGCGTAGTCCGCGTTCGTGCGCTCTACGCCCGGTGCACCGATGTAGATGACCGACTGTGCGGCGTTCGGCTTGTCCACGAGGAAGACCTTCGTTCCCTGCGGGCGGGCGGGCTGCACGAGCACCGGCGCCGGAGTGCGCTCTGCCCCGTTGGCGGTCCAGCGCGCGAAGCGCGCGTCGAGCAGCTGGCGCGCGTCGGCTGCGGAGAGATCGCCGACCACGGTGAACGATGCGCGCGCCGGGCGGAACGAGCCGTTGTAGAACCGGCGAACCGTCGCGGAGTCGAGCTGTGCCGTGGCTGCAGAGTCGCCCGCGAGCGAGTTGTTGTACGGATGGCCTGCGGGGAACATCAGCTGGTTGAAGGCAAGGGACGCGAGCGAGCGCGCCTGATCCTTCTGTTGCATGAGGCCGGCGAGGCGCAGGTCGCGCTGACGACGCACTTCGGCGGACGCAAGCGTCGGGCGCAGCACGATGTCGGCCATGAGGTCGAGCGCCGGTTCGAGATTGCGGCGCGAGACCTTGAGCGAGACGGTCGTGTTGTCCCAGTCGGCGCTCGTGGAGAGCGAGGCACCGAGGAACGCGAGTTCGGACTGGAGCGCATTCGCGTCACGCTTGCCGGCGCCTTCGTCGAGCATGTTGGCGGTGAACGATGCGAGCCCCGGCATGTCACGGTCGAGGCGTCCACCGCCGGCGATCTGGAGCACGATCTGCACGAGCGGAAGTTCGCGGTGCTCCACCACGCGGAGACCCGCGCCGTTGGAGAGCCGCACGGACTTGACCGCGGGTACCGTCAGCGCCGCGGCGTCGGTGAGCGCGGGCGGGCGCGTGCGATCAAAGGCGCCCTGTGCGTGCGAGACGACCGGCGAAAAGGCGAGCGCGACGGCGAGCGCGACGGCGAGCGCGCCAGTGCAGGAGATGCGAGGTGTGATCACTGGACGATCCTCTGTGTGGCGGCGAGTTCCTTCTTACCCTGCGGAACGACGCTCAGCGTGACGCGGCCTTTCGTGAGGTACTGGCGCACGACGCGCTGCACATCCGCGGGTGTCACCGCGCGGTAACGCTCGATGTCGTGCTGGAAGAAATCCGGGTTGCCAGTGGCGCGGTAGTACGAGTTGAGCTGGTCGGCCTTCGCGCTCGTGAACTCGAGGCGGTTGAGGAACGATGCCTCAATCTCGTTCTGCGCTTGTTCGATCTCGCGCCTGGTCGGGCCGCTCGCGGCGAGCTTCCGGATCTCGGCGTCGATGACCGCCTGGATCGTGTCGAGCGCGATACCCGGCCGCGCCGTGGCGACGACCTGAATGTCACCGTCGAGGCGCTTGGAAGCATTGAACGCGTTCGCACTCGTGGCGAGTTCGCCGTCATAGACGAGCGCTTGCGTGAGGCGGCTGTTGCGGGCACCGGCGAGCACGTACGACGCGATGTCGAGTGCCGCGTCGTCGGGACCGAACTCCCTGGTGCCATGCCAGGCGAGATAGATGCGCGGGAGCTGCACGCGGTCCTCGAGCACGACGACCGTGTCGCGGAGCGTGAACGGCGGGGGCGACGGGCGCGTGATGGCGGGTCCACGCGGGATCTCGCCGAACATCTGGCGCACGGCGCGTTTCACGGAATCCGGGTTCACCGCACCGGCGACGACGATCGTCGCGTTGTTCGGCGCGTAGTACATGCGGAAGAACTCCTTCACGTCCTCGAGCGAGGCCGCGGAGAGATCGGCCATCGAGCCGATGGTGCTCCACGAATACGGATGTCCGTGCGGATAGAGCGCCGGAAGCAGGTTCTCCGAGACCATGCCGTACGGCTGGTTCTCATAGCTCTGGCGTCGCTCGTTCTTCACGACGTCTCGCTGCAGGTCCACCTTGGGCGTGTCCATCGTCTCGAGCATCCAGCCGAGTCGGTCGGCCTCGAGCCAGAGCATGAG
>JANOTV010000212.1:0-1940 GCA_031416495.1 Gemmatimonadota bacterium | reverse complement strand
GGCGATGTCGATCCGGGGCTCGTCACCTTTCTGCAGCGCGTAGAAGGCCTGAGCACCGAGGACATGGAGCGGCTGCTCAATGAATGTTCCGGACTGCTCGGCATCTCAGGGCTGAGCGGCGACATGCGTAAACTGCTCGCCGCGGATGATCCACGCGCACGCCTGGCGGTAGAGCTCTACCGCTATCGCGCGCGCAAGTACCTCGGCGCCTATCTGGCGGTGCTGGGCGGCGCAGATGCCATCCTGTTCGGCGGCGGGGTCGGCGAGAACGCCGCTGTTGTGCGCGCTGGCATACTCGAAGGCCTGGACTGGGCTGGCATGCGGCTCGATGCTGCCGCTAACGCCGCCGCCGTTGGCCGCGAAGGCCGCATCAGCGACACGGGCAGCCGCATCGAGGCGTGGGTGATTCCGGTGGATGAGGCCCGCATTCTCGCCCAGGAAGCGCTCGCCGCCATAACGGTGTAAACAAGGAGAAATACAATGAACGCGATAACGAAAACTGGCGCCGTCGACCCGTCCGCAGCGGCATCCGAGGAACTCGCACGGCTCGACGCCTGGTGGCGCGCGGCCAATTATCTCTCGGTGGGACAGATCTATCTGCTCGACAATCCACTGCTCAAGGTGCCGCTCAAGCCCGTGCACGTAAAGCCCCGGCTGCTCGGCCACTGGGGCACGACGCCGGGACTCAACTTCATCTACGCGCATCTAAACCGCGTCATCAACAAGTACGACCTCGACATGATATACATCGCCGGCCCCGGTCACGGCGGCCCGGCGCTGGTCGCCAGCACCTGGCTCGAGGGCAGCTACAGCGAGCAGTATCCGAATATCTCGCGCGACGCCGAAGGCATGCAACGGCTGTTCCACCAGTTCTCGTTTCCCGGCGGCATCGGCAGCCACGTCACCGCCGAGGTCCCCGGCTCGATCCACGAGGGCGGCGAGCTCGGTTACGCCCTGTCGCATGCCTTCGGCGCCGCCTTCGACAATCCCGATCTGATCGTCGCCTGCGTCGTGGGCGACGGCGAGGCCGAGACCGGGCCGCTTGCCGCCGCCTGGCATTCGAACAAATTCCTCAATCCCGCCAGCGACGGCGCGGTGCTGCCGATCCTGCACTTGAATGGTTACAAGATCGCCAATCCCACGGTGCTCGCGCGCATCCCGCGCGCGGAGCTCGAAGCGCTGTTCGTGGGTTACGGTTACCGGCCGTACTTTGTCGAAGGATCGGAACCGGAAACCATGCATCGTCAGATGGCGGCAACATTGGATACCGTAACCGAAGAAATCCGCGCGATCCAGCGCGCGGCGCGCACTAACGGCAGCGCCGAACGCGCGCGCTGGCCGATGATTATTCTCAAGACCCCCAAGGGCTGGACCGGGCCGAAGGAAGTCGACGGCAAGAAGACTGAGGACTCCTGGCGCTCGCACCAGGTGCCGTTCGCCGACACCGCCAGCAATCCGGGGCACCTGAAGCTGCTCGAGCAATGGCTGAAGAGTTACCGCCCCGAGGAACTATTCGACGAGCACGGCGTGCTGCGTCCGGAGATCGCGGCGCTCTCGCCGCACGGTGCGCGCCGCATGGGATCCAACCCGCACGCCAACGGCGGCCTGCTGCTCAAGGATCTGCGCCTGCCGGACTTCCACGATTACGCCGTCAGCGTGCCGCAGCCCGGCGCGGTGACGGCCGAAGCGACGCGGATCATGGGCAGCTTCCTGCGCGATGTGATGCAGCGTAACGCGGAAGCGCGCAACTTCCGCGTCGTCGGCCCGGACGAGACCGCCTCCAACCGCCTCGGTGCGCTGTTCGAAGTCACCGACCGCACCTGGCTCGCCGAGCGCCTGCCGGAAGACGAGCACTTGGCCCCGGACGGGCGGGTGATGGAAATTCTCTCCGAGCACACCTGCCAGGGCTGGCTCGAAGGGTATCTCCTGACTGGCCGGCA
>JANOTV010000211.1:0-5969 GCA_031416495.1 Gemmatimonadota bacterium | reverse complement strand
CATGAGACGACCTGCCGCTATGGTGACGGTATCGATGTTGAGTGCGACGCTGCTCGCGTCGGGCGCGGCATGCACATCTGGCACCTCCGCGCCGGTCGACCAGATCGCGGAGGGTAGCGTGCGCGTCGTGCTATCCGGTGGACTCGTGCAGACCGTCTCGCTCGTTCCCGCGTTTTCGCCCGGGGGACGCAACGTCCAAGTGTATTCGGTCATCGTGAACAGCGGAGCGCAGCCCTTCGCGCTCCAGTCACGGATCTGCGGCCTCGACTACGCGGGGTCGCTCACGCTGACCGAGCCGCCCGAGTGGGTGAAGTGCGCGGCGTACAGCATGAGCGTCGCCATCGCCGTCGGTGACTCGGTGGTCGTCTCGGATCTCATGCGTGTCTCCAGCGCGCCGGGCCAGTACGAGCTGCGTGTGCGGCACGCCATCGACCCGGCGCACTGGGTCTCAATGCAGGTCGTCGTCCGGAGTCCGTGAGGTCGCGGCGGGCCGCGCCTGCATGCCCAGTGCCTGATTGAGCGCATCTGGTTCATACGCGCGGCCCGCACGGATCACCACCTGCACGTTCCGAAGGTCCGCGATGCGCTCCGCAGGCTTGCCGCTCACCATCACGAGGTCCGCAACCTTCCCGACGGCGATGCTGCCGTAGTCGGCATCCATCTTCATCACGCGCGCGGGCACGATGGACGCGATGCGCAGCACGTCGGCCGCTGGGATCCCCGCGCGCTGATAGGTCTCGAGCTCAAGGTTGTAGCTCGAGCCGTCCGTGCCCGCGACGATGGTGATCCCCGTCTCGTGCAGGCGCTTGATGAGACGCAGGTAGTTGCCGTTCGCCTTGCGCGCTTCGGTCGAGTCGGCACCGGTCGTGTCACGCATCCAGAGATTGAACGTCCCGTCGATCACGGTGCCATGCGCCTTGAGGTCCGCGAGCAGCGCGGTCATCGGTGCGCCATCCACGTTGATGTGCGGCGCGACGCGCGCGGCGACCCCCGAGTACGGGCGCATCTCGGGAAAGTAGAGCGAATCCTGATAGAACGTCGAGAAGAGGAACGCGGCGTGGTTGATCTCATCGTACCCGAGGCGGATCGCGGCACCGACGCTGAGCCCGCGCGGCACGTGGCCGCTGAGCCGCATCCCCCGCGCGCGGGTCTCCCTCGCGATGGCGGGCACGAGGTCGGGATGGATGAGGTTGTACAGCTTCACCTGCTCATAGCCGAGTGAGTCGTATTGCGCGACGAGCGCGCGCGCTTCGGCTTCGGTCGCCGCGAGCGCCGCGCTCGGACCCGCCCAGAGGCCCGGGCCTTCGATGAACCCGGCGAGCAGCACGCGTGGCGAGACGAGCGTGCCGTCGTTGGCGCGATCACGATGCGACACGCCGATGTCGGTGTCCGCCGCCATGTCGCGGATGGTGGTGATGCCGCCCGCGAGCTGCCTGATGGAGCCGGCGTTCTGGCTCGTGAGCTGGAAGTGCGTGTGCATGTCCCAGAGGCCCGGCACGACGCTGCGTCCCGTGCCGTCGATCAGGTGCGCGCCGGCTGGCGTCTGTACCGACTCGGTCGGCCCGATCTCGACGATGCGGTCGTTCCTGATGACGATCGACGTGCGCGGACGCATGACGCCGCGTTCGCTGTCGAAGACATCGGCGTTGCGGATGATGATGTTCCCCGACGCGAGTGCGACGATGCCGGCGGCGCGCGCATTCGCGTCGCGGTCGCGGTAGGCGATCTCGATCGCGCGCAGCACCGGCAGCGCGGGCTCGGCGTCGGGATGCACGGTGACGAACCAGCCGACGGAACTCGCGACGAGTTCGCCGCGCGCATCCACCCACACGGCAGACGGCACGCCGCCCAGACCGGAATGCACCATCGCCAGCCGCACGCGCTGCGTGCCGCGGCGTGTGGGCACCATGGTGTCGGCGGCGATCTCGAGCCGCAGCATGCCCACGGGGATCATCGACGATGATCGCTCCGGCTGGTCGAGCAGGTGCCGCACGATGCGCGCCTGGTCGAACGCGGTGCTGTTGCCGAGCGTGAACACGCCGCTGGTCTTCGATGCCGTGCCGGAGGATGAGCCGCGCTGCCAGCTGACCGAGTCGCCGCGAAGGCTGTAGGACTCCGTCACCTCGCCCGCGACACCGGTGCGCGAGGACGGGCGGCTCTCGCCGCCAATGATCATGCCCGCCGCGTTCACGCGATAACGGTTCTCCACCCATCGCCCGCGGTTGCGGTCGATGTGCGCATAGCGCACCACGATGGAGTCGCCATTGCGGATGACGGCCATCTCGCCGGCCTGCCGTCCATGGTTCTCCACCCGGTAGGTGGTCGTGTCGGCGGCGAGTACTGCAGCCGTGAGCATCGCGTGAATGATGGGCATGGGGTAGAATACGACGACAGTGAGCCAGCCGCAGGAGGCAAGCATGCGCCACGGATCAGTCGGATTCATCAGCCGGTCACTGCCGGCCCTTCTTCTCGCCGCGTGCAGCGGGAATCCCCCGGTGGAAGCGCAGGGCCGCGCGCCCTCCTCGCCGCAGCCTCCATCGACCGCCGGCGTGGTAGTCGCGGAGCCCGTGGCCACGGGGCTCGTGCACCCCTGGGCGCTACAGTTCCTGCCCGATGGGCGATTGCTCGTGACCGAGCGTCCGGGGCGTCTCCGCATCGTGTCGATGGACGGCACCGTCTCGGCGCCGCTCAACGGACTTCCCGAGATCTACGCACAAGGGCAGGGTGGCCTGCTCGATGTCGCGCTCGATCCCGACTTCGCGAACACCCAGCTCGTCTACCTCTCGTTCTCGGAGCCGGGTGAAGGCGGCTCGGGCACGGCCGTCGCGCGCGGGCGGCTTACGGACGGTGGGCTCGAGGGCACCACCGTGATCTATCGACAGCGCCCGAAGGTCGATTCTCGTGGACACTTCGGCTCGCGGCTCGTGTTCTCGAACGACGGGAAGCTCTTCATCACGCAGGGCGACCGGCAGAGTGCGCGGTTCCGCGGCCGTGCGCAACAGCTCGACCAGGGCATGGGCAAGATCATGCGCGTGAATCCCGACGGGACGATACCGGACGACAATCCGTTCACCGGCCGCGACGACGCACAGCCGGAGATCTGGTCGTACGGGCATCGCAACGTGCAGGCCGCGGCGCTGCATCCCGAGACCGGCCAACTCTGGACGGTGGAGCATGGCGCGCGCGGCGGCGACGAGCTCAACAATCCGCAGGCGGGCAAGAACTACGGCTGGCCCATCATCACGTATGGCCGCGACTACTCGGGCCTGAGCATCGGCGAGGGAAGCGCGAAGGAGGGGATGGAGCAGCCGGTCTACTACTGGGATCCGGTCATCGCGCCATCGGGCATGACCTTCTACACGGCAGAGGCGATCCCCGGCTGGCAGGGAAGCATCCTCGTGGGGTCGCTCACACCCGGCGCGCTCGTGCGTCTTGTGCTGCAGGACGGCAAGGTGACGCGCGAGGAGCGGTACCTCGGTGATCTCGGCGAGCGCATCCGCGACGTGCAGCAGGGTCCGGACGGATTCGTGTACGTCGTGACCGACCGTGAGGATGGCCGCGTGCTCCGTGTGCGTCCGGCGCAGGGCCGATGATGTCACGAGCCATGATGCTGTCGTGCATGCTAATCGCGCAGGTCGCGATGCTCTGCTCGCCGGGCAGCGCGGAGGCGCAGGCGCCTGCGGCACTGGAGCCCGTCGGGCGCACCGAGCCGATGAGGCCGCCCCTCGGTCCCGGCGCCGACCGCAATGACTGGGAGGCGTACTTCGATCGCGGCGCGAAGCTCTTCCGCGAGGCTCCGGAGGAAGCGTCCCCATACCTCTACTGGGCGTCGCGTCTCGATCCCGCGCGCGCCGAGCCGTACTTCGCGCGATGGTCGTCGTACCTGTTCCGCTCGAAGAACGAGGACGTCTTTGCGTACTTGCGCAGCGATCCCGCACTCTGGCGCCGCCCGGATTTCCTCGCGGCCGACTCGCTGCGCACGCGGGCGCTCATGCGGAATCCGTTCGTGCATCGCGGACTCGAGGCGCTGGCCTGGGACCGTCTGCCGGGCACGTACAACGACGGCAGTCGCGACCTGCGCGCGTGGATCGCCTACACCGAGGGCAAGTTTCCGCAGGCGATCGCCATGTACACGCGCACCATCGAGCGCGGCGGCGCAAGGGCGGTGTGGACCCGCTACGACCGTGCGCTCGCGTCCGTCGCGGCCGGTGACATGCCGGCAGCGCTCGCCGACCTCAAGACGCTCGTGGAGGAGCTGCGCAAGCGTGACGAGAAGCAGACGCTCTCGTTCTACGCGTCCAAGCACCAGCTCCTGTACATGATCGGACTGATCCACAGCCAGATGGGGAACCAGCCCGCATCGCGCGAGTCGTTCGGCGAGGCGATCGTGGAGGATGCAGCATTCGCGTACGGATGGGCGGGGCTCGCGGCGCTCTCACGCGGCGCACGGCAGAACGCGCAGGCAGCCGGCGAGTACGAGCAGGCGCTCCTGCTCGCGCCGGTGGACGGGTACCTGCACTACCTTCAGGGATTGACGCTCTTCGACCTGCAGCGCTATGACGGCGCCGCGCAGGCACTCGAACGCGCGATCGTGCTCGAGCCGCACTACGCGCCGCCGTACTACATGCTCGGCCGGGTGCGCGAGCGACAGGGTCGCGAGCCCGAGGCGATCCCGCACTATGAACGGTTCGTCCAACGGGCGACCGTGAAGGACCCGATCGCGAAGAACGTGCGGTTCAGGCTCGAACTGCGCGCGAAGTCAGAGGCCGCGAAGAAGTCGGCCACCCCCTAACGGAACGACAAGTAGCGGCGCCCGCGCGTCGTCATCTGGCGCCGCAGCACGCGGCGCACGCCGCCGTTCACATCAGCAGCAGCGTCGCGAGCCCCAGAAACATCCCCATGCTCGCGACATCGGTGGCCGTCGTGAGGAAGATGCTCGACGCCGTCGCGGGATCGGCGCCCGCGCGCCGCAGTGCGAGCGGGATCAACGCACCCGCCACGCCGCTGATCGTGCAGCTGCCCACCATCGCGAGCGCGACGATGCCGGCGAGGGCGAACGGCGCCTCGTGGCCCTGCATCGTCGCCACGACGAACATGCCGGCGCCCGCGGTGATGCCCACGAGCGCGCCGTTCAGCAGGCCGAGCAGCGCTTCCTTCGCGACGAGGATCCGCTCAGTGCCGCCCTTGAGCTCGCCGAGCGTGAGGCCGCGCAGCGTCACCGCGAGTGCCTGGCAGCCGGTGTTGCCGGACTGGCCCGCGAGCACCGGCAGGAAGAGCGCGAGGATCACCATCTGGTCGAGCGTCTCCTGGAAGATGCCGACGACGCCCGCCGCGAGGAATGCGGTCAGCAGGTTGAGCTGCAGCCAGGGATGACGGAACTTGAGACTGCGCGTCCAGGGCGTGAGCAGCCGCTCCTCCTCCGCGACACCGACCATGCGTCCGGGCTGTGCGCTGATCTCGAACGCCTGCTCCTCGAACATCGTGCTGCCGCGCACCTGGCCGATCAACCGGCCGGCATCGTCGGTCACCGGATACACGGGATAATGGCGATGCACCACGAGCTTCATCGCATCGCCGAGCGACATCGACGGCTTCAGCGCGAACACGTTGCGCAGCATGATGTCGCCGAGCCGGGCATCGTCGGTGGTGATCACGAGATCACGCATCGTCACGACGCCCGTGAGGTGATGGCGATCGTCGACGATGAACAGGTAGGTGAGCATCACCTGCTTCGCGACTTCGCGCACCTGCTGCGTCGCCTCGAGCACCGTCTGGTGCGGGCGGAAGATCGCCGCCGGCGCCTCCATCAGGCGGCCGATGCTGTCCTCGTCGAACGCGAGGTTGATCGACCACTGCTGCGTGATGTGAGACGGCGCGGCGGCGAAGAGCGACGAGCGCAGGCTCGGCTCCATCTCCTGGATGATGTCGCCGGCGACCGCGGGACTCACGCGCTGCAGCGCATCGATCAC
>JANOTV010000210.1:0-3403 GCA_031416495.1 Gemmatimonadota bacterium | reverse complement strand
CTCCGAGAAACGCTCCGAGCGCGGCTCCCGTGACCGTCATTGCCGCAGTTAGGGCCGTGCAGTCATCGTCCGGAGGACAGGGTGCGAGCCCAAACGGATCGCTGTTGTTGATCGGATCGCCATCAGCGTACCCGTACAGGTTCATCCCCCCCGCCAACCCGATCGGGTCCTCCTGCGTGAACCGACCGGTCGACGGATCATAGTATCACTTCGGGCCGTACATCGGAAAACTACGATGCGCCGTTGCCTGACTCTGGTTGGTGCTGACGACCGCAGTATGGTGGCGGCCGCTCCGCGGCCGCATTTTTGGAGCGGTCGCAGCACAACCCAAAGTTGGCTCGTCGGTGGAATTCGTGGGTAGTTTCTCGTCTACCTGCGACCTTTTTGCTGCATGAGGAAGCGGTACAGCTTGCGGCAGGTCGCGTCGAAGGAGTTCTGGGCAGACTCGGTGATGCGTGGCCAGATGAGGGGTCCGCCCTCCTCCTCGACGAGATTGAACACCAGTGCGCGGACTGGTTGCCTGGCAATTTCGGGGTCTTCGTGGCGGCGGCGGATGATCTCACCCCCGAGCATCTGCAGATGATCTCGGTGACGGGCGAGGGTTGTATCGGCGAGTCCGTGTTGCAGCAGATCGACCAGAAAGGGTTGGAAGGAGTCAACGATGCGTTGACCGACAGTGATATCGTTATGCTCAATCTTCCATCGGTCGGGCCACGTCGCCAAGTCGGGGCACAGTGTGTCGAGTGTCGGGGGTCCGACCGATCGAATCGTGCGCTGACTCAATTGCCGATGGCCACTTCCCATGCTGCTCACCCGCGTGCTCAAGGCCTGTCACCACTTCCCCGGCTTCGTGTACGAGGGAGCGAAGCTGGATGAAGCGACCAAGACGATCGAGGTCCACATCCGACCGCGACGGGGCTCGAAGCCCCGTTGCTCTGGCTGTAGCCGGTCGGCCGCGCGCTACGATCGACTGCCGGCACGGCGCTTCGAGTTCATTCCCATGTGGGGCTTCACGGTGCTGTTCCTGTACACCATGCGGCGGGTCCAGTGTTGCGCCTGCGGGGTGAAGGTCGAGCAAGTGCCGTGGGCCATCGGCAAGCACACACTGACGCATGCCTACATGTTGTATCTGGCGCACTGGGCCCGCAAGCTCTCCTGGCAGGAGACCGCTCGAAGCTTTCACACCAGTTGGGAGAAGGTCCGCCATGCAGTCGAGTACGTGGTGGAGTGGGGATTGGCGCACCGGCAACTGGGCGCGATTCGCGCCATCGGGGTCGACGAGATCCAGTACGGGCGAGGCCACACCTATCTGACCCTGGTCTATCAGATCGAGGCCGGGTGTGTGCGCCTGCTGTGGGTTGGCAAGGAACGCACCGCCGAGAGTTTCGAGAAGTTCTTTACCGTGATCGGCAAAGAGGTGGCCGAGCAGATCGAGTTTGTCTGCTCGGACATGTGGAAACCGTACCTGAGCCTGATCGCCAAACATTGCACCAACGCGCTCAACATCCTGGACCGCTTTCACGTCGTCGCCAAGATGAACCTGGCGCTCGATGACGTGCGGGCGGCGGAAGCCAGGCGCCTGGTCCAGGACGGCTACGAGCCGGTCCTCAAGAAATCGCGCTGGTGTCTGCTCAAGCGCCCCGAGAACCTGACCGACAACCAGCGCGTGAAGCTACGCGACGTTCTGCGCTACAACCTGGCGAGCGTCCGGGCGTACTTACTGAAGGAAGCGTTCCAGGACTTCTGGAAGTACGACTCGCCCAGCTGGGCCGGCAAATTCCTCGACCAGTGGACCAGCCAAGTCATGCGTTCGCGCATTGAGCCGATGAAGAAATTCGCCCGCACAATGCGCACGCACCGCGAACTGTTGCTCAACTATTTCCGTGCTCGCAAGGCCTTCTCGAGCGGCGTTATCGAGGGACTGAACAACAAAGCCAAAGTCACCATGAGAAAAGCGTACGGCTTCCGGACGTTTGAGATCACGGAAATCGCGCTCTATCATGCACTTGGCAAATTGCCCGAACCAGCACTCACCCACAGATTTTACTGACGAACCTTCTCTTTCTCTCTCCCCGGGGCAGTTCCGCTCGGGGCTCACGATCCGGAGCAACCCGTGACTCCTCGCACCACGTCCCGCCGCAACTTCCTCGCCGGTATGTCGTCGGCCGGTGCCTTCACCGGCGCCGCGGCCGCGCTGCCGGTGTTCAGTGAGCGCGCGTTCGCGCAGTTGTTCAAGGCTGATCTCGTCGCGGGAGACCGTGGCGCGTCGTCGCTCGCCGACGATGAGAGCTACTGGTCGCATATCCAGCGTGCGTTCGACATGGACCGCACGATGATCAACCTGAACAACGGCGGCATCTCCCCCACGCCGACGCATGTGCTCGAGCAGATGATCCGTGACCTCAAGTTCACGAATGCACTGCCGGTCGAGCACAACTGGCGCATCCTCGAGCCGCGCATGGAGAGCACGCGCCGCGAGCTCGCCAAGGAGTTCGGCTGCGACACCGAGGAGATCGCGATCACGCGCAACGCGAGCGAGGCGCTCGAGAACGTCATTCTCGGCCTCAACCTCAAGCGCGGCGACGAGGTGGTGATCACGAACCAGAACTACGGCCGGATGATCAACGCATGGGAGCAGCGCGAGCGGCGCGAGGGGATCGTCATCAGGCGCATCTCCTTCCCGCTGCCGCTCACTGAACCCGGCGTGTTCATGCGCGCCCTCGACGCCGCGATCACGCCGCGCACGAAGGCGATCGAACTCACGCACATCACCAACCTCTCGGGCCAGATCCTCCCGATCCGCGACGTGGTGCGGTTGGCGCGGCCGCGCGGGATCGAGGTCTTCGTGGACGGCGCGCACGCCTTTGCGCACTTCCCGTTCACGCGCGACGAGCTCGAGTGCGACTACTACGGCACCTCGCTCCACAAATGGCTGCACGCGCCGATCGGCGCCGGATTTCTCTACGTGCGAAAGGACAAGATCGCGCGCATCTGGCCGCTGATGGCGTCGGACATCACGCGCGTGGAGAACATCCGCAAGTTCGAGGAGATCGGCACGCACCCGCAGGCGAACTTCAACGCGGTGTCGGTGGCGCTCACGTTTCATCGCGGTGTAGGAGCCGACCGGAAGATCGCGCGGCTGCGGTATCTCCGTGATCGCTGGGCCAACGCGCTACTCGCCGAAAGTCCGCGGGTGAAGGTCCTCACGGAACTCGGCCCCGACAAGGCGGGCGCGATCGGACTCTTCGGCGTCGAAGGCCTCGACCCGGTGAAGCTCGGCGGCTGGCTGATGGCGAACTACCGGATCGTGAACACGCCGATCGTGCATCCCGAGTTCAGTGGGATCCGCATCACGCCGAACGTCTATACGACCGTGGACGAGATCGACACGTTCACGGACGCC
>JANOTV010000209.1:0-2969 GCA_031416495.1 Gemmatimonadota bacterium | reverse complement strand
TTGTGGTGATGTTCTACATGCATCTCAAGTACGATCACAAGCTGTTCCGGGTACTGTTCACCGGACCGCTGATCATCTCCGGGGTCACTGTCGTGGCGCTGCTGTTCCTCTTCCACCAGCTCACCGCGCGCTTTTAGGTGGAAGGTGGATTGATCTCGCCCGTCCTCTTCCTGCATCCCAATGTCGATCTCTCGCAGATCGGCTTCACCGTGCATTGGAGCACGGTCTGGGGACTCCTCGCGCTCTGGGGTCTCTACCAGTGGCGCGCCGCGGTGCATCGGAGGCGCGACACCACTGGGAGGCAGCGTGCCACGGTCGCGCAGCAATCGCTCTTCGCGGCGGGCCTCGCGCTCATCTTCCTCGCGCTCAACGGCCCGCTGCACGACATCAGCGACTACTACCTGTTCTCCGGGCACATGGTGCAGCATCTCGTGCTCACCATCATCGCCGCGCCCCTTTTGCTGATGGGCACCCCGGGCTGGATGCTGCGCCCCGCCCTTGGCGTCCCAGCCGTCGCCGCCATTGCGCGCTTCGTCACCAGGCCCGCGGCCGCGTTCGCGCTCTTCAATCTCGTCCTCGCCGGCTGGCATCTGCCGCCCCTCTACAACTCGGCGATGTTCTACCATGAGGTGCACATCACGCAGCACCTCATGTTCCTCGTCGGCGCGGTCATCATGTGGTGGCCGATGCTGAGTCCGCTCCCCGAGCTGCCGCGGCTCAGCTACCCGGGGCAGATGCTCTACAGCTTCGTGATGACGCTGCCCATGACGGTCATCTCCATCTACATCGTGTACGCGGGCCACCTGCTCTACCCGGCCTACGCGAGCGCGCCCCGCCTCTGGGGGCTCTCCCCCCTCGAGGACCAGCGACTCGGCGGCCTCATCATGTGGATCCCGGGCGGGCTGTTCTTCTACCTGATCGCGTCGGTGATCTTCCTGAAGTGGTCCACCTCACAGCGCGATGACCGGGCTGGCGCACAAGTTGCCATGTAGGTCGCTGGCCAGCTTCGCGACGGGACCGAGAACCGAACAACTCACGAAGTGACACAGGACCGTGTCTCCGGGCCCCAGCCGCTCGTCCTGCGCTTACCCGCATCGTCAACGTTTGTCGGTTCACCCCAGTAGGGATTGAATGCGTCTCAGCCAAACCCGCCTCGTCACCTGTGTGCTCCTGGCCGCAGCCTGCGTCCCGGCTGCGTCCCTCCGAGCGCAGGTGGGAAAGCCGACCCCGCGCCCCGCTCTCAAGGCGCGCCAGCCGAACGATGCCATCGCGCTCGCGAGCGACCTGCGCTCGCTCATCTCGCTCTCGACCAATCGCGGCCGCTGGGGCGTGATGGTCATCTCGCTCACGAACGGCGACACGCTCTTCGAGCAGGATGCCGACGAACTCTTGCTGCCGGCATCGACGATGAAACTCTACACCGCGGCCATCGCGCTCGAGAACTTCGGGCCCGCGCACCAGTTCCGCACGGAAGTCCTGCGCGACGGTGAACTCCTGCCCAACGGGCGGCTGGACGGCAGCCTCTATCTCGTGGGTGCCGGCGATCCCTCCATCTCGCCGCGCTATGCGAGCTGGCACGACGGTGTGAAGCCGATGGATGCGCTGGCGGATCTCGTCGTCGCATCCGGCGTGCGCCATGTCGAAGGCGACATCATCGGTGACGCGAGTGCCTTCGACAGCCAGCGGATCCCCGCCGGCTGGCGCTCGCGGTACCTGCAGGCCGGCTATGCGGCGCGCGTCTCCGCGCTCTCGTTCAACGGCAACATCGCGCACGTCGTCGTGAGCGCGTCGGCGCGCGGCGCGCGCGTGGACTTCGAACATCCCGTGCCCGGCATGAACCTCACCTCCACGGTGAAGCTGCGCACCGGGAGCCGCGGTGCCGCGGTGAGAGTGTGGCAGGACACTGTCAGCGATCGCTTTCGGGTGAGCGGCTGGATCGGCGCGCTCAGCAGGCCGCGCACCTACCAGGTGGTGGTCGAGCAACCCGAGCGCTTCGCGGCGAGCGCCTTCCGCGGCGCGCTCGAGGCCCGCGGCGTGACCGTGCGCGGCGACGTGGACGTCGCCCCCGCTCCCGCGACCGCCATGCGCCTCACCGCATGGGCTTCGCCGCCGCTCGCGCAGCTCGTCGCGCAGATGAATGGCGAGAGCGACAACCACTTCGCCGAACTCCTGTTCCGGAACGCCGCGCGCAGCACCGGCAGCATCGGCTCGGCCGGCACGGCGAACGAATCACTGCGCGCATTCCTCAGCGCGCGCGTGGGCGTGCGCCCGAACGCGGTCTTCGCCGCCGACGGCAGTGGACTCTCCACGCTCGACCGCGTGACCGCGCGCTCGATGGTGCAGCTGCTCTCGTATACCGACCGTGCGCCGTGGGGCTCCGTGCTCCGCGCCTCGCTGCCGGTAGCCGGCATGACGGAGACGCTCAAGGACCGCATGCGCCGGACGCCCGCGCAGGGGAACCTGCGCGGGAAGACCGGCACCACCAACGAAGTCACCTCGCTGGGTGGCTACGTCACGGCGCGGAACGGCGAACAGCTTGCCTTCTCCTTCCTGTACAACGGTGCCGATCTCTGGCGTGCGCGCGACGCCATCGACGCCATGGGCATCACGCTCGCTTCGTTCTCTCGCTGATCACGCCATGGGCGGCGCTCCAGCCGCTCAGCAGATCGGTGGCGGCGGGGCTTTGGGATCGGTCGCTGCGGTCGCGTCGAGCAGGCGGATCGCGGTATCCACGTCGGTCTGCCGCACCACGAGTCGCACCGGGTGCAGGATGTCGAGGAACGGCAGCATGCCGCCCGCATTGTCCTTGAGGAGCATGGACACGATGCCGTTGGCATCGAGGACCGCGCGTGCGAATTCCGCTTCGACGTTGTTCGGGAAGGTACGGACTACGAACGCGTGTTCAGGCATCGCTCCTCCTCCCGTAAAGGTGTGCAGAGATGCTACTTGGCACGGCACCAACGGGCCAG
>JANOTV010000208.1:0-19534 GCA_031416495.1 Gemmatimonadota bacterium | reverse complement strand
GCGACTTCGGCATCGCGGCGCGTCCGCTCGACACCAGCTATTACCTCGTTCGCGAGCAGCTCATCCCGCGCCGCGGCCCGTGGAAGAAGCACGGACTCTCGATGAACATCGCGCGCAAGAAGCTCTTCTCGCTGATGTCGCGGAATGCACTGTCGGCGACCGGGTATGTCCAGCTGCCGCCCAACCGGGTGGTGGAGCTGGGAACGCAGATCGAGTTCTGAGTCGTGCGTACGCTCAGAGACGAGTCCTCTCGGAGAGCGCCCGAGCCAGGAAGCGCGTGAGTGGCACGATGTCGCCCCGGGCGCTCGCTGCATCCAACACCGCCATGTACTCGTCGCGCCACTCCACGCGAACGATCGTCCAGGGATAACCTCCGGACGCCATCATCGCGTTCATGAGGAATCGGCCGATCCTGCCGTTTCCGTCCATGTAGGGATGGATGAATACGAAACAGAAATGTCCGAGCACGGCGCGCACTCCGGCGTGCTGCTCCGCCCTGAGCAGGTCGAAGAGCGCTGGCATCATCTCTCGCACGGCTTCGTGCGGCGGCGGGACATGCATGGCGCCGCGAATATAGACTGGTCCGTTCCGATACCCAGCCAGATCCGCAGCCGCGAGAATGCCTGCCTCGACACTTGGAGCGAAGAGCGCGCGGAACCATGCGCCGTGGTCTTTGCGAACGATCTCGCCCGCCTCACTCGCGCCCGAAGTGAGGATCTGGCGCAAGGACGCGGTCACCAGCTCGAACGCGCGCCAGTAGCCATGCGCAACCATTTCGTTCCGGGCATCCGCATCCGTCGCATGCCGTTCGGGGTTCCAGTTTCCGGACGCCACCCGCTCGACTAGCTCCTGCGTGACACGATAGCCTTCGATGGAGAGCGAGTGATACGCATCGGACGCATAATCCGCCCGCACCATCTTCATGAATGCTTCGAGGTCCGTCGGGCGTCCGGGTTCGGTCGGGAACTCGCGAATGACATCCTCGCGCATCGTACGCCACATGAGCTGAAGCCGCAGGACGTATGGTGAACGGACACGTTCCAGGCCCAGCACCGGCAGCTCTCTCGCGAAAGGATTGATCGCACTGACGGAATATCCCGCGCTTCTCATGGTTCCGAGGATATCCGCAGCCAGATCATCGCGTCCAATCGCTCTCAGCGCTCCGGCCAGCCGTCCAGCCACGACACTATTGCCGCCGGCTAAAAGTTCACGGTTTATGTCCGAAACGTCCGCCAGTTGGGCGAGTACGATTTGAGCGTCAGCTGCAGAGACCTCGAAGAACGACTGCGGGACCTTGATGAGCGCAGCTGCGATAGGCAGCACGCGAAGACCGCCTATCCTATCCACGCGCGAAGCAGCCGGAAAATCAGGGGAGCGGTAGTGAACGAGCGAGTGTCCGTCCGGGAGATCCACGACACTGTTCGTTCCATGCGGCGTATGAATGACCACTTTCAAGGGCAGCGCTGTAGCGCCCGCATGCAGATGGAGAGAGTATCCAGGGGCCACGTACCAATCATCGCCAAAGCGCTCGTCGCAATAACGTGCGATGAAATCCGTCATGGCCGCGAGCCAGGGAGTGCCATGATCTGCAGGGCTCCCCGGTCTACTGGCGACGTACCATCCCTTGATTACTCGCTGCAGGAACCCAGCCCCAAGTAAGGACTCTCTTTCCTGTCGCGTGAAATCGGCCGAACGGAACACCAGCCGATCCTGCTCCTGAAGGAGCTTCATTGTCTTCAGCGACTGAGCAAGGCGCCGTTGTGCAGGCGGTGGTCGATCGGTGGGGGGCATTCAAACTCTCTGGGTGAAAGCGGGTGCAACGCGCAGTCTATTATATACCATTCTGTTGCACATAATATATGTTTTAATGCACGACTGAATATATACTATTTCCCTACTCCTTTTATATGTTATTATGATGTGGTAAACATATGTTATTATGTCTCCTTCGCAACGGACGACCACCCGCCTTTTGTTGCGACACGACATGCGCTGAGGCAGTTTCTCATGTCTTGCCCTCGCACTCCTCACAAACAAGTCAACGAATGCGCCGACCCTTCCTGCGCCTCACCCTCCTGCGCCTCACCCTCTGCGCCCTTGCCATCTGCCCCGTCGGTTCCATCGCCGAGGCGCAGGCTACAACGGTGCAGGACTCCCTCCGCGACGACCGCAACTTTTCCTTCTACGCAAAGGGACCGTACCGCGCGTCGATCCCCCGCCCCGAATCTGTCCTCGGTTACAACGTCGGCTCGTGGCACACGCAGTATGCGCAACAGGAGCGCGTGCTGCTGGCCATCGCGCAGGTCGGCAGCGATCGCGTGAAGGTCGAGGAGATCGGCGTCACGAACGAGCGTCGCACCATGCGCATCTATCTCGTGTCCGCGCCCGAGAACATCGCGCGCCTCGATGCGATCCGCGCCGACCTCGACCGCATCGCCGATCCGCGCGGCGCGTCGCAGGCGCAGTTGAACGAGGTGATCGCGCGCACGCCGGCCGTCGTCTGGTTCTCCGGCTCGGTGCATGGTGACGAGGCGCCGGGCTTCGAGGCTTCGATGCAGATGCTCTATCACTTCGCCGCGACCGAGCACCCGGCCACGCTCGCGCTCCTCAAGAACGCGATCGTGATCATCAACCCGAGTTCGAATCCGGACGGCCACGAGCGGTTCTCGGTGTGGAGCAACTCCATTGCCGTCGGCAGCCCGGAGCGTCAGGCGCTCGAGCAGCAGCGCGGACAGCCGTGGTCCATCGCCGGCCGCTTCAATCACTACCGGTTCGACATGAACCGCGACCTGATGGCCATCACCCAGCGCGAAGTACAGGCCATCACCGGCGGCATGCTGCGCTGGCATCCGATGATCACCGCCGACCTGCACGGCTACACGTCCACCTACTACATGGCGCCCGCGGCGCGGCCCGTGAACACGAACATCTCGGGCTGGCCGTACAGGTGGAGTGAGGACATCGGTCGCGGCAACGCGGCAGCGTTCGACAAGTTCGGCTGGCTCTACTTCGTGCGCGACGCCTTCGACCTCTACTATCCCGGCTACTACGACTCGTGGTCCGCGCTCAATGGCGCGATGGGCACCACCTACGAGACCGACGGTGGCCCGGCGCTGCTCAAGCGTCGCGAGGATGGCACCCTGCTCTCGCTGCGTGACGGCATTGCCAAGCACTACGAAGCCTCCATCGCCACGTTCGAGACCGCCGCCGCGCGTCACCGCGATCTCGTGACCGACTACGCCTCGTTCCGCGCGCGCGCCGTCTCCGACGGACGCAACGGCACCATGAAGCGTGTGGTGTTCGTCCCGGGCGGCGACCCGGCACGCGCCGCGGAGCTGGCAGCGGCACTCATGCGCGCCGGTATCGAAGTCACCCGCACGACCGCCGCACACGGCAGCGCGCGCGCACGCAGCTACAGCGAGGACGGCGTGCGCTCGCGCAGCTTCCCCGCCGGCTCGTACGTCGTGGACATGGCGCAGCCACAGGGGCGGCTCGCAAAGGCGATCCTCGAGGCGGACCCGGTGCTGGACACCGTATTCGCGAATGCGCAGCTCGCAAAGTTCGAGCGCAATCGCTCACGGGCGCCCGATGCGAAGGACGCGGAAGACTACGAGTTCTACGACGTCTCCGCGTGGGCACTGCCCGTCGCATTCGGCGTCGAAGCCTGGTGGACGGAGGATGCGCCGGCTGTCGCAGGCACGATGCTCTCCTTCACGAACGGCGTGATGATGAACGGCGAGCGCCTGCCGCATGCCATCAACGGTGGAATCATCGAAGGTCGCGACGCGACCTCCTCGTACCTCTGGCGCAACGATCGCAACGGCGCGGGCAAGATTGCCGCACAGTTGCTGCAGGAAGGCTTCCGCGTCTCCATCGCCGCCGAGCCGATCCAGACGGGCGGCACCGATTGGCCGCGGGGCACGTGGGTCGTGCGCACGTCGCGCAATGCGGCCTCGCTCTCCGCGCGCGTCGACGCGCTCGCCAAGGAAGCGGGCGTCGAAGTGCGTGGGGTGAACACCGCGTTCGCCGAGACATCGCAGTACGGCACCGGCTCGGGCGTGGTGGTCGCACTGAAGGCGCCGCGTATCGCCGTCGTCGGTGAGACGGGCGTCTCGCAGACGAGCTATGGCGCCGTCTGGTGGAATCTCGAGCAGCGTTACGGCATCACGTTCACGCCGATCTCCTCCGACGCACTCAGCGGCGACCTCTCGGCGTTCAACGTGATCGTCCTCCCAAGCGGCAACTTCGATCGCCTGGGCAAGGGCAAGAACCTGAAGCGGTGGGTGGAAAGCGGCGGCGCGCTCGTCACCTTCGGCGGCGCCACCGGCTGGGCCACACGCGAGGATGTCGGTCTCACCTCCGTCCGTCGCGTAGTCTGCGAGGAGAAGAAGGATCTCAAGGCCGCACGCGCTGACACCGCGCCGATCGATTCACTGCGCACCGTGAAGAGTCCCGCCGCCTGCGCCGATGACGTGGCGGACATGCCAGGCAGTCACTTCGATGTCGCGTTCGACCTCACCAACTGGGTGACGTTGGGAATGGAGAAGCAGCGCGCGCCGGTGCTCGTCGGCGGCAGCAGCGTTTACACCGTCTCCAAGAACGGAGGCAACGTCGCGGTCTTCCCGACGCAGGGCACCCTGTTGCGTGGCGGATTCGCCTTCCCCGGCAACAGCGAGCGCCTGCTGCGCGGCAGCGCCTTCATCGCGCAGGAGCGCGTGGGCTCGGGCAACGTGGTGATGTTCACCAGCGACCCGATGTTCAGAGGCTGGTGGCGAGCGCTCGACCGGCTGGTGCTGAATGCGATGCTGCTGGGAACGGCTTTCTAGGGGCAGGTGGGAGGTGGAAGGAGGAAGGTGGAAGGTGAAAGGCTTAACGGCCGTTTCCTTCCACCTTCCTCCTCCCACCTGCCGTTCAGATGACTGTTCGCCGCCGCAGCAGCACCATCGACGGCGGAGTCTCTGGTGTCCGCGGCATCTCCATGGCGCGCGGCACCACTCGCATCGAGCGGAGTCCCGCGCCTTCCGGCACGTTGAAGTTCCACGACATCGGTTCGTTCGGCAGCTCGGTCGCCTTCACCGGTGTCGCGCGGACCGTGCGGCTGCGACCGCCGCTCACAACCACGATCTCCGCAGCCTTTCCTTCCTCGTGCTTGTCGAGCTCGCTCCGGAGTCGTTCCACCCGGCTCGAGCCGACGCTGCGGTCCTCCGCATCTTCGGGCGAGACCTTGAGGCTTACGCCGTTGATCGACGCGATCCGGTCGCCTTCTATGATTCCCGCCTTCTCCGCCGGGCCACCCTTCGTGACCGATTGGACGAACATGCCGAGCGTGTCGCGCTTCGTGCCGGTCGGCGCGATCATGAGGCCGAGCACCTTGCGGTCGGCGCCGGTGAACGAGAAGACGCCCTCGCGGCGCTCATTCTTCATGACTTCCGATCCCTTCAGCGGCGTCACGCGCACCGTGCGCGCCTGCGAGCCGGAGAGCACCCGCAACTCGAGTGACTCGCCTTCCTTCGCCTTTTGCACCTCGCGCTGCAGCCGACGCAGCAGCACTCCGGCGTAGTCCTCCTGCCCGGCGTCGCCCGCGTCGGCGCGCAGACTCACGCCATTCACCGACTGCAGCCGGTCCCCGGGCTTGATCCCCGCCTTCTCCGCGGGCGAATCCTTCGTGACCTCCTCCACCCGCAGGCCGAGCGTGTCCTCACGCTCGCTGTCACTGGCGGGGGTGATACCGATCATCGGACGGTCGTCCTGCATAGCGACCATGACGCGTTCCATCGTGCGCGGCAGCGAGCGGGCCACCTGGGCATTCATGTCGGCCGGCACGGCCACCGCCTGCATGACGGCGAGCACGGCGGCGATACTGGCACCAACGGTCATTCGGCGCATCTTGTCTTCCTCTTGAAGTGAGTCCGCCCTTTCGGTCACGCGCCTTCAGCGGATGGTTTCCGCGAGGCGTATCAGGTGGGCGGTCCCACCGACGATAACGACGCTCCAACCCCAGCCCTCCCGATGATGACGCTCAGGCTTTCGCGCGCACTGCTGCTTCTCGTTTCCCTCGCCGCCGGAGTGACCGCCGGTGCCCAGGCGCGGCCTGGTGGCCGTCCTGCGGCCGCCGCAAGCGCAGAGGGTGCGGATACCGCTGCCGCCGGCGGCATGCCCGCCAATGCCCTCTCCGCCTTCCGCTTCCGCGGCATCGGGCCGGCCTTCACCTCCGGCCGCATCGGCGACATCGCCGTGCACCCCGACAAGAAGACCTGGTACGTGGCCGTCGCGTCGGGCGGCGTCTGGAAGACCGAGAACGCCGGCACCACCTGGTCCTCGATCTTCGACGGGCAGCCGTCGTATTCCATCGGCACGGTGACGCTGGACCCGCGCGACCCGAACACCGTGTGGGTGGGCACCGGCGAGAACAACGCGCAGCGATCCGTGAGCTACGGCGACGGCGTCTACAAGTCCGAGGACGGCGGTCGCACCTGGCGCAACATGGGCCTCAAGACCTCCGAGCACATCGGCATGGTTGCCATCGATCCGCGCGACTCCAAGGTCGTGTACGTCGCCGCGCAGGGCCCGCTCTGGAGTGAGGGCGGCGAGCGCGGCCTCTACAAGACCATCGACGGCGGCGAGAGCTGGACCAAGATCCTCTCCGGCGAGAAGCACGCCGGCGTGAACGACGTCACCCTCGATCCGCGCAATCCGGAGATCCTGCTCGCGACCACATGGCAGCGTCACCGCCACGTGTGGGGCTACATCGCCGGCGGCCCCGAGTCCGCGCTCCACCGTTCGACCGACGGCGGCAAGACCTGGAAGAAGCTCACCAGCGTTCCCGAAGGCGAAGGACGCATCGGCCTCGCGCGTTCGCCCTCGAGCCCCGACATCGTCTACGCCATCGTCGAGGCGGCCAACGATCGCGGCGGCACATTCCGCTCAGTTGACAACGGCGTGAGCTGGAGCCGGCAGGGCCCCTACTCGAACATCTCCCTCTACTATCAGGAGATCTTCGTCGACCCAAAGAATGCCGATCGCGTGTATGCCGTCGACGTCCGCACGATGGTCTCCGAGGATGCCGGCCGCACCTTCACCGCACTGGGCGAGAGCGGCAAGCATGTCGACAACCATGCGTTCTGGGCCGATCCCGATGACACCGATCACATCATCATCGGCTCTGACGGTGGACTGTACGAGAGCTTCGATCGCGGCCGCACCTACGATTTCTTCGCCAACCTGCCGGTCACGCAGTTCTACAAGATCGACGTCGACCAGAACGTGCCGTTCTACAACGTCTACGGCGGCACGCAGGACAACTTCTCGTTCGGCGGCCCGACGCGCACGAACCACAACAACGGCATCCGCAACTCCGACTGGTTCGTGACCAACGGCGGCGACGGTTTCCAGAGCCGCGTCGACCCGAAGGATCACAACACCATCTACGCCGAGTCGCAGAACGGCGGCCTCGTGCGGTACGACCGCCGCACCGGCACCGCCGTGCGCATCGTGCCCGAGGAGGAGCCGGGCGAGGATCCCTCGCGCTGGAACTGGGACTCGCCGATCTTCATCAGCCCGTTCAACAACACGCGCCTCTACTTCGCGTCGCAGCGCCTGTACCGCTCTGATGATCGCGGCGACAACTGGCGCTCCGTCTCGCCCGACCTCACGCGCAACCTTCCGCGCACCGCGATGAAGATGCAGGGTCGCGTCTGGAGCGTTGATGCCGTCTCGCGCAACACGTCGACGTCATTCAACGGCAACATCGTCTCCCTCACCGAGTCGCCGAAGCAGGAAGGCCTGCTCTACGTCGGCACCGATGACGGACTGATCCAGGTCTCCGAGGACGGCGGCGCCAACTGGCGTCGCGCCGACAACTTCGCCGGCGTGCCGGACACGAGCTACATCGCCTACATCACCGCCTCGCCGCACGACGCCAATGTCGTGTACGCAGGCCTCAACAACTATTATCGCGGCGATTTCAAGCCGTACCTGCTCAAGTCCAGCGACAAGGGACGCAGGTGGAAGAACATCGCGGGCAACCTGCCTGAGCGTGGCTCCGTGCATGTGGTGCGCGAGGATCCCGTGCGCGCCGGCCTGCTCTTCGTCGGCACCGAGTTCGGTCTCTTCGTCTCGTTCGATGATGGCGCGCGCTGGCAGCAGATGCGCAGCGGCCTGCCCCCGATCGCCGTGCGCGACATCGCCATCCAGACGCAGATGAACGACCTCGTCGTCGCAACGTTCGGACGCGGTCTCTTCGTGCTCGACGACTACTCGCCGATGCGCACGATGACGGCCGGGCGACAGCGCGCCGAGGCGGTGATGTATCCCGTGAAGCCCGCGTTGCTCTACCTGAACGGTTCACCGCTGGGCGGCAACGGCGTGAGCTTCCAGGGCGCCTCGCACTACTTCGCACCGAATCCGCCGATCGGCGCGACGTTCACCTATCAACTGCGCTCGGCGCTCCGTTCGCAACGCGCCGTGCGGCAGTCGCGCGAGCAGGCGCTCAACCGCACGGGGGCGGACGTGCCGTTCCCGGGCTGGGAAGCGCTGAAGGCGGAGCAGGAAGAGGAAGCGCCGAGCGTCGAGGTGGAGATCACTGATCCGAGCGGTGCCGTGGTCTCGCGGTTCGACGGGCCTGGTGCTGCCGGCACGAATCGCGTGATCTGGAACCTGCGCTGGCCGAGCGTGACGCCGGTGGCTGGCGCTGCGGGGGGTGGTGTCGGTGGAGTCGGCGGTGGTGGCGGTGGTGGCGGTGGTGGCAGTGGCGGTGGCGCGGATACAACCCGCGGCGGCAACGGACCGTACGTCGTGCCCGGTTCCTACCGTGTGCAGCTCTTCAAACGCGTAGAAGGCGTGCGCAGCGCCCTCACGCAGCCGACCGCCTTCGAAGTCACGCTGCTGCCCGACGCGACGCTGACCGTGGCCGAACGTCAGAGCGCGCTGGAATTCCAGCGTGAGGCGCAGCAGCTCCAGCGCGTCGTGTTGGGCGCGAATGCGTTGATGGCCGAGACCAGCACGCGTCTCGATGCGCTGCAGCGCGCCGTGGATCTCGTCACCCAGACGACGACCCTCGACCGCGATGTACGCGCGGCCGTCGTGAAGCTGCGTGGCATCAGGGAGCAGCTCTCGGGCGACAACACACCGGGACGCTATTCCGAGCCGACGTACACGTCGATGGTCGGTCGCATGGGCACCGCGGCGAGCTTCGGATCGCTCGGTGCGCCGACCGGCACGCAGCGGAGGCAGCTTGAGATCGTGGCGGCGGCCTTCCCGGCGATCAATGCGGCGCTCAAGGCGTTCGTGGCGAACGACCTGCCGGCGCTGGAGCGCGCGGCGGAAGCAGCAGGTGCGCCGTGGACTCCGGGGCGGCAGATCCCGGAGTAGCGGCGGGTT
The DNA here is from genome assembly GCA_031416495.1 of Gemmatimonadota bacterium. Classification (GTDB taxonomy): domain Bacteria; phylum Gemmatimonadota; class Gemmatimonadetes; order Gemmatimonadales; family Gemmatimonadaceae; genus Pseudogemmatithrix. The sequence goes on along the minus strand of JANOTV010000208.1, from coordinate 10,156 downwards.
CGTTTTGACACGCCGCATTTCGCGTTTTGTCAACGGCATTCTGTTCCCACTGTCACCCTTTCTCACGCCGCCTTTTTTCTCGTCGCACGTTGCTTGAACGCCTCAGTACCGCCGCGCGTGCGCCTCGCTAGTTTGCTCGCATGAATGATGAACACGACGAAGAACTCGACGACGACTATGCGATCGGCGACGGCACCGCTGACACCGAAGCGACCGTGACCTGCCCGTACTGCAGCGAGACGGTGGAGCTGGCGATCGACCCGGGCAGCGGCACGGCGCAGGAGTACGTGGAGGACTGCGAGATCTGCTGCCAGCCGTGGCGTGTCGAGGTGCACTACGACACGGAAGGGATCGCGGAAGTGACGGTGACTGCGCTGGATGAATGAGCATCGAGCTGTCGCGTTCCCATTCCCCCGTCAACACCCGGCCTGCATCCTGCTCAGATTCCCCGGATGACCCCCGCCATCGTCTTCTGGCTCGCCGTACTCGCGCTCAGCGCGGTGGTGACCTTCTACGCCTACTTAGGTTATCCCCTGCTCCTCTGGGGCCACCGCACCTTCCGCAAGCGGAAGCCTGCCGTGATGACCGCCGAGCCGGCGGAGTGGCCGCGCATCTCCATCACACTGCCCGCGTACAACGCCCAGGCGACGCTGCGGCCGGTGCTCGAAGGACTCACGCGTGTGGACTATCCGCGCGAACGGCGGCAGATCCTCGTCGTCTCTGACGGCTCGACTGATGGTACCGATGCGCTCGTCCGCGAGTTCGCGTCCCAGGGCGTGGAGCTGCTGCGCATCGAGGGACGGCTCGGCAAGACGGAGATCGAGAACCGCGCGATGGATGCGCTCACGGGCGAGATCGTGATCAACACCGACGCGTCCGTGACCGTGCATCCCGGCGCGATCAAGGCGCTCGTCGCCGCGCTCGGAGATCCGGCCGTCGGCGTCGCGTCGGGGCGGGACATCTCGGTGGCATCGGTCGGCGAGACCGGCTCCGGCGGTGAGGCAGCGTATGTGGGATACGAGATGTGGATCCGCGCGCTCGAGACCGACGTCGAGGCGATCGTGGGGTCGTCGGGATGTCTCTACGCCGTGCGCGCACCGCTGCACCGGCGAAAGCTGCCTGCTCACCTGAGCCGCGATTTCAGTTCTGCACTGTGGGCGCGGATGAACAACAGGCGCGCGGTGTCCGTGAGTGGCGCGATCTGTTACGTGCCGCGCGCCGCGTCGATGCGGGTCGAGTACCGGCGCAAGATCCGCACGATGTCGCGTGGGATACAGACGCTGTTCTATCATGGCGCGCTGTTGAATCCGCTCAAGTCAGGGCTGTTCTCGTGGCTGTTGTGGAGTCACAAGCTCCTGCGATGGATGGTGCCGTGGGCGCTGGCGCTCGGCGCGGTCTCAGTGGTGGCGATCGCGGTGACAGTCTGGAGCGAAGCGTCGGGCAGTCCGCTCGCGACGCTCTCGGCGATAGCGGTGGCGGGGCTCGTTGCCGGCCTATCGCTCGCGGCCGCGGGTTGGTGGTGGCCGGAGGAAAAAAGCAAACCGCCCCGACTGTTGTCGATGGCCGCGTTCTTTGTGTCTGGGACTGTGGCGGGGATCGTGGCCTGGGTGCATGCGATGCGGGACCGCAGGGCGCCGGTGTGGGAGCCGACGCCGCGGGCGATCAGCGAAGCGCGAAGATCGTGATGAGTGGCCCGAGGACGAGAGCTACGATCGAAAGCACCGATGTGCGATCCCAAGGAGCGGCCTGCGGAGGAATCATCAGCACATCACCGTCTCGCAGGTCCAGCGCCTCGAGTGTCTTACCCTCTGCCACTGCCCGCGTCACTTCGTCACCCTTCATGATGATGGTATCCGCGCGTACGATCTGCATCTCGCTGAGCGAAGCTGTCGCCGCAGGGCCACCCGAGAGAGTGACCAACTGATCCACCAGCATCTCCGATGAGACAGTGTGGTAGCCGGGGGATACGACGGTACCGACAACCGCGATCCTCAACAGAGGGCGCGCGTGCACCTGCACCTGCTTCACCACTTCCCCGAGATCGCGCGCGAGCACCGCTTCAAGCTCCGAGCGTAGCACACCGCCGAGCCCAACGGAGCGGATCCCCGGCACTTCGACAGTCAGCGCTGCACTGACTGCGAGGGTGGTGTCAACGAGTTGAGTAGGACCGACCACCCGCAGGTAGACGCGATCGCCCACGCGGAAATCACCTGCCGAAAGCCGTCCCCTGACGGCCGATGCTTCCTGCCGGGCAAGAGCTCGCGTGCGCTCGGAGTAGGCAGTGGACGATGCCGAGCTTTCGAGGAGTTGTAGAGCTGCCTGCAGATCACTGCGGGAGGCATGGCGGGATGTGGCTGATCTCTGCTGGGCGAAAGCAGGCGCGGACACCGCCAGGAAGAGCGTTGCCAGGAGGATCACCTTCATGGTTCGAAGCGACTTATGCATGCGGGGAAGATACGAAGCAAAGAAGATTGTGCCAACCTCCGCCCCGTGAGGAAAAAGTGTCGCGCGTTGCGCACTCGCTGCACCCGCCGCCGGAACTGTGGCCGCTGCGCATCAAAAACGTGATTCATCTCACACTTCAGAAACGCAACTGCCTGCCGTGTAACAGTTTAGCCAGTATGGCCAACTCCGCACGCAATGTGCTGTGGTACCCTGCGCTGTCGTGTGCTCTTATAGTCGCCTCTTCACGCCTCTACGGATCAAGATGAACGAACGCACGTCCATCACACGGCCGCCGCTCACTCTGATCGCCAATAGCCAGGAATGGCATTCAAGGTCGCTGGAGAGCATCCTCGGTCCACACGGCTACGCCGTGCTCAGGGCGTACACGGGAAAGCAGGCGATCGAGCGAGCGCTCTCGGCGCTTCCCGATCTCATCATCATCGACACCGACCTTCCGGATCAGGACGGCTTCGAGGTTTGCCGCCAGTTGCGGGCGGAACCGGCGATCAGTCCGAGCACTCCGATCCTCATCACGAGCCCCGGCCACCCGAGCCGAGCCAAGCGCCTCGAAGCACTGCGAGCTGGCGCCTGGGACTTCATCGGTTCGGCTCTCGACGGCGAAGAACTGCCGCTCCGGCTCGGCGCATACGTTCGCGCCAAACAGGAAGTGGACCGTGCGCGCGAGGAAAGCTTGCTGGATGAACTCACGGGCCTCTACAACATCCGTGGCCTTGCCCGGCGCGCCCGCGAGATCGGCTCTCAGGCCTTCCGCGCAAGAGAACCATTTGCCTGCATCGTCCTGACCCCGATGCTGGGCACCGGCGCCGAGAGCGTCGCACAGGACGAGATGGTCGCCAAGGTCACCGAGCAGCTTGCGAATTTGCTTCGCGAGACCGGACGCACCTCAGATGCGATCGGCATGATCGGTCGCGGCGAGTTCGGCGTGGTTGCACAGGGTACCGATTCAGCCGGTGCCGTGCGGCTCGCGGAGCGTCTGGCCGATGCGGCGAGCCTCGTCTTCGCGGGTAGCGGGATCCGTGTGGCGGCCGGGTATGACGCCGTCCCGAACTATCACGAGGCGCCGATCGAGCCGAGCGACATGCTGATGCGTGCCAGCATGGCGATGAGGCTCTCCCGTACTGAAGGAAACGGCGAGGGGATGCTGCGCATCCGGAAGTTCGAGGGTCAGCTTCACTGACCCCCTGCACTCCTCGGCTCAGCTACCGCCGAGGAGTGAGCGCTTCTTCGTGGGTGCCGTGGCGACTCCCACTTCGTCCTCGGCGCGATAGCCGGGCAGGTACGAGTAGTACCTGTACAGGCCTTCCGGCTTCACGTCATTGAGCACGGCACCGAGCACGCGGATGGGCAGGCGATGGACGTCGTGCAGACGCGACTCGGCGAGCTCGCGGTCCGTGACTCCAGTACGCAGGACCATCACCATGCTTCCGCAGAGCGCCGCGAGTACCATCGGGTCCACGCCGGCACCGAGGGGTGGACTGTCGATGATGACGACCGAGTACTCAGCCTTCAGGGACATCACGAGCTGCGCCATCTGTGCCGAGGCCAGCATCTCGGGCCCGCCCGCGTTACGCGTGCCGCACGCGATGAAGTCGATGCCCAGCGCAGGCACGCTCTGAACCAGTTGGTCACGCCTGACTGAGCCCGACAGGTAGTCCAGAAGGCCCGGCCGACGAACCACTCCGAGCGTCCTGTGCAGATGCCCGCGGCGCGTGTCACCATCGATCAGCAAGGTGCGGTACCCGCTGCGGGCGAACGACTTCGCGAGATTGTGAGAGACGAACGATTTGCCGTCGCCGAGTCCCGGACTCGTGATCGTCGTGATGAAGGTCCCCGCAGTACCGTGCGCATAGGTCAGACTCATCCGCACCGAGCGAAGTGCTTCTATGAGATGCGCAGCATCATCTGGGATCACGCGGCCATCAGGTCCCGAACGGACCAATGGCAGTGCGCCAAGTATCTGCAGCCCCAGGTCCTTCGTCACCTGCACAGGATATCGCAGCCGCCGATCGAACCTGTCGAGCAGGATCGCCAGTACGACGCCGAGCCCGAGTCCGCCCGCGAGTCCGCCAGCGATGATCATCAGGATCTGGTCGGTGACCGGCGTGGTGGGCGGCACTGCACGGTCGAGGACGCGGACATCCGGCGAAGCACTCCGCTCTGCGAGCACCGCCTGCTCGTACGATGAACGCAACTGCGTATAAAGACTTTGGGCGATCTCGAGGTTCCGCTCGAGCCGAGCCTGCTCGATGGCGCGGGTGGGGATCTGCTGCATCTCGCGGGACGAAGCCGCGATGCGGTCGTCCACATCCCCGATGCGCTGATTCAGGTTCTCGACGAGCGACCGCGCCTGCAACGGGATGGTACGCTGCTCGAGTTCGGCGATCTCCTGTAGCAGCCGCTGGAGCGGGGGATGTGCATCTGAGAAACCCATACTCAGCGCGCGTGCATCCGCACGTCTGGTTCCGAGTTGTGCGAGGCTCGCCGAGAGCTCAGCCGATCTGGTCACCTCGGGGATGGTGCCAAGCGAGACGAGGAGGAGCGCTCCCGAGTCTGCGCCAACGCGCAGCGCGCGCGTGATCGCATCGCGGTCCCGCGTCAGTGCGTCACGGTCGATGCGCAGTTGGAAGAACGCGTTCTGGATCGGGTCCCGCGTCTCGGTCAGTCCCGGCGCCAGTTGCGTCGAGCCGCGCTCACTCGGCAGGGTAATGGTATTCACGCGGAAATTCTCGAGATTACTCTCGGCGGTCCGCAGGTCGATGACCGAGCTGGAGAGCTGGTCGCGAAGCACTTCCGAATTGACCGTGAGCTTCTCGCGTTTCAGCAGCGTTGCCAACTCCACGAACCGGTCGGCGATCGAGTTCAACGTGGTTGACGCTGCGACCGCGTCGGACCCCCGCAACTGCAAGCGAAGAAACGAAGCGTCCTCGGGCGGCAACTGCGCCACCAGCTCCTGTTGAAGGAGGACGGCGGCATCTCTCGGCGTCGTGATGGCGAAGTTCACGACCTGGCTGGGACGCAGCGATGGTGCAGTCCATTGGAAGCCAAGCGACAGGCCAAGGGAATCACCGACCGCCGCCTCATCGAGTTTGACACCCTCGACTGTCGCCAGAGATGCGCGAGATCCCCCTGCGTCCGCTATCAGGCGAAAACTGCCCGTCTGGAAATCGTCGCTGAGTGAGAACCCGGCGAAATGAACCGCGTCGGCATCCCGTTCGGTCTGAATGAAGAGCCGACGCCGACGCACCACTTCGTCGAGCACCTGAAACGACCGGAGCAGATCGACCCAGGCGCGCGACCGCAAGAGCTGCACATTGTGGATCGGGCTTGACTGGCCATCACGTGACGCAACGTCAATGGATATCGTCGCCTGCGCCTCGTAGACAGGTCTTATGAGCTTGCTTACCCCAAAACCGGCGGCAAGTCCAAGTATGCCAAGCGCCAGGATGAGCCACTTATATCTAAGCAGGGCAGAGAGATAGCGCCGGATGTCGACTCCTTCCTCCTCCGGCTCGAAGTCGTAAGGTGCCTCTTGCCCAGCGCCGACGGACGCCGACTCGGTCAGCGTAGCGGGCAGCAGTTCATGTGGTCCAGACGGCATCGGATCTCGGCTCAAGAACGGTCCCTCGGTAGACAATGAGACGAATATACTCACGCCAAGTCACGTCGAGCGTCTTGACGGCGCCGGCGGTAGCTTGTACTAAGTATGGTTCTGATGAAACAATGTGGCGTCCGTGCCACGGTCCCGCTCGCGAGGCACCCGCAGTGACGGTAGCAGACTCCTCCCCCACAGACCACGCAGCTGAGAACGTGTTCGTTTCAAGCGAGTTCCGGGCCACGTTGAACGTGTTGCTCGTCGATGACGAGCGCACGCTGAGAGAGAGTTGCCGCTCTATCCTCGAAGGGCTCGGTTATCGAGTGGAGGTCGCGTCCAAGGGCGAGGACGCCATCAAGCTCATTCAGCGTCGCTCGTTCCATATCGTGCTCACCGACCTCTATCTGACTGAGGTGACCGGCGAGGATGTGCTGAAGGCAGCCCTCGAACGCGATCCGTCCACGATCGTCATCGTGATGACGGGTAATCCGAGCGTCTCCTCGAATGTCGAACTGCTGCGAGCCGGTGCGTGGGACTACCTGCCCAAGCCCTTCTCTGCCACCCATCTCGAGATCGTCATCGGCCGCGCCAGCCATGCAATGATGGTGGCGAGCGAATTGGCACCGACTGTCGGCAGCTCGTCCGGACCGAATACGACGGCCGACGACGATACGCCCCTCGGAGTTGCCCCGGCGTTCGTGCGATGCCTCGCGCTTGCAAAGAAGGTCGCAGCCACCGACGCCTCAGTGTTCATCACCGGCGAGACGGGCACAGGCAAGGAGATGATCGCGCAGTACATCCACAGCCGAAGCCGGCGCCGGGCGCGCCCTCTGGTCGCGGTCAACTGCGCGGCGCTGCCGGAAGGGCTGCTGGAGTCTGAGATGTTCGGCCATGTGAAGGGCGCTTTCACGGGCGCCGTGCGAGACAAGCCGGGGCTCCTCGAGTCCGCCAATGGCGGCACGATGTTCCTCGACGAGCTCACCGAGATGCCGAAATCGGTGCAGGCAAAGCTGCTTCGTGTGATCCAGGACGGCGTCGTCCGCCGCGTGGGCAGCAACTCGACGAGTTCGGTCGTCAATGTGCGTTTCATCGCCGCCTCCAACCGGGATGCCGACGAGGCGGTTGCCGAGGGCGTCCTCCGCGAGGACCTCTACTACCGGCTGCGTGTGGTGCCGATTGCCCTTCCTTCGCTGCGTGAGCGCCCGGAAGACGTTCCGATCCTCGCCGAGCACTTCCTGCGCAGCTACTGGCGTCACCACCGCCGCGGTGAGACGCGTTTGCCGACCCTGACGGAAGGCGCCCTCCAAGCGCTAACATCGTACGGCTGGCCGGGGAACGTTCGTGAACTGCAGAACGCGATCGAACATGCGGTGGTTTTGCTCGAGCCCGGCCAGGCGGTGCAGGGCGACGACATTCCGCTGCGTGGAGCAGGACGTCGTCCTCAGCCGAGTGGCGAGGTTGAGGCAGATGCCGATCTGCTCCAGGTCAGCTACCATGTGGGTCGTGACCGCGTGATCGCACAGTTCGAGCGGCGTTACCTCGCCGAGCTGGCGCGCGTCGCTGAGGGCAACATGTCGAGGGCAGCGCGTATCGCGGGGGTCGACCGCACGACGCTGTACCGTTTGATGGAACGTCACGGGCTTCAGCGTGAAGGTGTCGCGCGATGAATGAGAACTGCGCTTGAGTGAGCCGGTCCTGAGAGTGGACCGGATCTCCCGTCCCGAGAGAGCCTCGGGGCTGGCCTTCGGCATGCCACAGATCGCCGGAGACATCCACCCGCTGCTGTCGAAAGCAGCGAATGAGGTGCTGCGCGGCTGGGTACAGGCGATGGGCGGAGGAACCGACATTTCCGAGCCCAAGGCGATCCTCGAATGGCTTGCCTTCTCCGTGGACTGCAGCTCCCGCGGGTTCGCCCCAGACCAAGGTCAGGGGCCCAGCGCGATGGGCCGTTACCTGCTGGACCGGCTCGGCTCGGTGCTGCTCAGTCTGCTGACTGCTGATTTATCGGTCGAGCGTGGCGACGCGCTCCGGTTGATGAGTGGCGTGGACGTGGTTCGGCGCTCGATCGAACCGGACTGGGATCGCTATTTCTCGTCGCAGCTCTCCGGTCCTGACGGATTGAATCTGGTGGTCGAGGTGGCGCATGACATCCGCTCGCCGCTCACCTCGATCCGATGTCTCGCGGAGACGCTGGAGCGCGGACAGTCCGGCCCTGTGACGGATGTGCAGCGCAAGCAGCTACGTCTGATCTACAGCGCCTCGCTGGGACTGAGCTCGATGGCCACGGACGTGATCGAGATCGCGCGGCGGGGTGATGCTCTTGCCGATGGCGAGGCGGTCCCCTTCTCCATTGCGGAGACGCTCGAGTCGGTGGTCGACATGGTGCGTCCGATCGCCGAGGAAAAGGGCCTTGTGGTACGCTTCGAGGGCCCTGCGACCGACCATCGCATGGGGCGGCCGGTGGGGCTAAGCCGGGTGATCCTGAACCTGACGACGAACGCGCTCAAGTTCACGGACGAGGGGAGTGTGGTGATCATTGCGAGGGCTACCGGGCAGTCTCGGGTGGAGTTCTCGGTGAAGGATACGGGGCATGGGATTGGCGAACAGGCGTTGGAGAAGTTGTACCAGCCGTTCCGCCGGTCAGTCGCACGGGCGGGTCGCTCCGGGCACTTCTTCTCTGGGACCGGACTCGGCTTGGCAATGTGCCGCAAGCTTCTGGCGGCGATGGAGTCGGAGCTGCGGGTCGAGACGGTACCGGGCGACGGCACCCGGTTCTATTTCGAACTGGACCTACCCCCGGTACCCCGGATCTAGGTTCCGGCGGGTGTTGTGGCGTTACCTCTACACTCGGGCGCCGCTACACAGGCTGAGACTAGACGTCGAAGCTCGCAAAGTGTTCCAGTCAAACGAGTTGACACGACTGTTACGGAGGTCGAACTAACGGCACGCGAACTGCTCCTGAGAGGGTTCGCGATGACTACTTTCGATCTCCATACTGTCGTTCCTCAGCACAAGAGTGAGCGGAAGCACTGCCTCCCTGCGGACCATCCGCATGGCCAGGAGGGCGCACGGCGCTCCTTGAACGTGGTTGTGGCTGCGATAGGGATCGCCCTGTCCGCGCCGATCATGTTGATCATCGCAGCCCTGCTGAAGCTGACCTCTGCGGGTCCGGTGTTTTACCGGCAGCAGCGCGTCGGGCTTGATGTGCGCTCAACAACCGGTGGCAACTTTCGTCGCAAAGTGGATATAGGCGGCAAGCCGTTCACGATCTACAAGTTCCGCACGATGCGGTCTGCGCTTCCTGGCGACGAGGTGCAGGTGTGGGCCTCCGCGAACGATCCGCGTATCACGCCACTTGGTGCCTTCCTGCGTCGGACGAGACTCGATGAGATCCCGCAGCTCTTCAACGTGCTGATCGGGGACATGAACGTCGTCGGTCCGCGCCCGGAGCAGCCGGATATCTTTCAGAATCTTCGCGGCGAGGTCACGAGCTATGCGGCGAGGCAGCAGGTTCGTCCTGGAATCACCGGGCGTGCCCAGATCACGCTGCAGTACGACTCTTGCATCGATGACGTGCGTCGGAAGGTGGCGGCCGACCTGGAGTACATCCGGACGCAGTCGCTGGTTGAGGACCTGCGGATCATGGCGATGACCGCGCCCGTCATGATCTTTCGAAAGGGCAGTCGGTGAACGACTTGTTCTGAGTGAGTCGATCGAAGGTGTCGCCGCCGGTCCTTCCGACAGAGTTGGGAGGCCCGGCGATTTCATTTCGGAGGCCTGTCATTGGAGCCGGTGTACCCTTCCCCACCGATGGACTTCCCCACCGATGGACCACCGATGGACTTGGCAGCGGATGCTCCGCGCACGATATTCTGGTGGAACGACTTCCCCCCGCGAGGCGACGTGACGGACCGATCGACCACTGGCACCGGCGTCTGGCGGGTCAAGCCGCGCTCGGCGCTGGATCTCACGCGGCGCTAGGGTGGCGGCCGAGGGACCGGAGCAGCGCGAGATCCGGCACTTCTTCACGGTGGGGTGGGTGGCCGAGCGCCACCCGGCGATGATGAAACGCATCGCTGCGGCCGGTCATGAACTCGC
>JANOTV010000207.1:0-2101 GCA_031416495.1 Gemmatimonadota bacterium | reverse complement strand
CGTACTCGATCCCGGCCGGCGTCGTTGCGAAGACGAAGCCGTTCTGTCGATCAAGGAAGGTGTCGATGATGATGCTCACCGCATCCGCGTCGGAGACACCGGCATCGCGCCGCGTCTCGCCCACGACAATCGACCCAGGTTCGCGATCGTACAGCCAGGCACCGACGTAGAGCGCGTCCCGGTCGAAGAGTATCCGCACCTCGGTACGCTCGGAAACCGGAACACCCTCGGAGGGCTCGCTCTGGACGAAACCGTCAAGCACCTGTGCCTCGCGCCAGGCGGGTTCGTCGAGTTGGCCGTCCACCCGGATCGGGCCGGTGACGCGGGTCGCGACGGTCGCGGGGACGGTGGCGCGAGAGGGTGCGGACTGCGCGCCGAGTGGGGCGCCGAGTGGCGAGCCGACCGTGGCCAGGGCCGCGAGCGCGGTGACGGCGATGATCAGCGCAGCGGGGCCCATACCAGCGGCCACGCACTTGTTGCCCGACGGATCGCGCGGGTCAGACAGCATCTCGGATGTTCTCCACGGGCGAGCAGTGACGCGGCGGATGGTGCGTGGACGGGCAATGACGATCGCACATTATACGTGAGCGGTCGGAAAACTGTTGCCGGGCGGTGCGCGGGGCGGCGCAGCGCCGAGCGTCCCTTGCTTTCATACACCGCGCGGTAGGCCGCGTCCTTCATGCGGATGATGTGTTTCTACACTAGTTTTGTCGCCATGCGAGTCGCCATCGTCGGTGGGCCCGGAGTCGGAAAGAGCACGCTCGTACGCCAGCTCGGCGACCTCTACCATCACGGTTCATACGGTGAAGGCGAGAAGGGCGTATGGGATGCGCGTGTGCTGCGGGACCTCGAGACCGGTCACAATCCGGTCGGCGTGACGGTGTACTTCGGCCGGCTCTATGACGCCAACTATCGCAGCGCGGCCGCACATGACGCGCCGGGGCGCGTGATCATGATCGAGGGCGCGCGCATCACGCTCGAGGCGCACATCGTCGAGTACCCGGCGCAGCATCATGAGGCGCTGCGTGAGGTGCTGGCCATCGGCGATGGGTGGAAGCCCGACCGCACCATCGTGCTCACCTCGAGCACCGACACGATCGAGAAGCACATCCTGCAGCGCCGCCGCCCGCACGAGGAAGTAGAGCAGATGGCGCTGCGGTTCCGGCTCATCGACGCGGAGTTCCGCCGGATCGCGGCGGGCCGTGCGGGCACGGTGGTGATCGATCGCGATGGGCTCGAGTTCCACGATCGCGACGGGCTCCAGGCGGTCATCGACGCCGCGTCGCTGCCGCCGTTCGAGGAAGTGCACTACGAGGAGATGGAGCGCTACGCGCCGCCGCGGCTCACGGTACGCGCTCAGAACCAGTAGCCGACCCGGATGAGTGCCTGACGCCGGTTCTGGTTGTTGAAGCCCTGCTCCACTCGCAGTGGCCCCACCGGACTGTCGAGTTCGACACCGATGCGCACGCCGGCCATGATGAGGCCATCCGTCGGGCCGATGCGCCGGAACAACCCTGGCCCGTTGCCGATGATGCCGACCATCGGCTCGATGCGTCCCTTCACCTGCCGCCACAGGGTCCAGCGCCCGAGCACGGAGGCGAAGACTTCCTGGTCGCCGCGCAACTCGAGGATGCGCAGTCCCGCGAACCCGTCGAGCCCGCCGAGCGTAAAGGTGTGCTGGACGGGAAGGATCGTTCCCCAGCCGGCGCGCAGCCGTGGCCTGATCTCCATGCCGCCGACGTGCGCCGATGCCGACACATCGAAGCGCACGCGCTGCCATCGCGTGAGCGCGATGCCTTCCACTTCGATGCTCGGAAGCGGTCCGCCTGGCTTGCGCAGTCTGATGGCGGCTCGCGCACCGACTGCGCCTCGCGTGCCGAGTCCCGGTTCGCGCCAGAGCCGGTAGTCGCCGCCCAGTTCGTACGTCCAGCCGCTCTCGAAGAGCGGACGGAGCCCGGCGACCACGGCGACCTCCTCGACATTCATCGGCGCGAGTTCACCCGCGCCGGAATAGATGCGCACGTCCTCGGTGAAGGCCTCGAGTGAGGCTCCGATCGGGAGATACTGATGTCCGATGCGCGCGCTGCGACGTGCCGCAAGG
>JANOTV010000206.1:0-2087 GCA_031416495.1 Gemmatimonadota bacterium | reverse complement strand
GCGCAGCCCATCGGTCGCGCCTTGTCCGGTCGTGCCGATGAGGGTCACGGCCGAGAGCTGCGTCGCCATGACCGAAAGACCGACCGCCCACCACGGAAGGCTTCGGTTGGCCAGGAAGTAGCCTTCGATGTTGGTGGTGCCCTTGGTGCGGCGGAGTCCGTCCCCGACGACGAACACCAGGTACGCGGCGACGATGGCCCAGTTGATCCAATGCATCCGTCAGCTCGCGTATCGCGTCTGGAGCAACCAGAGCAACGCGAGAGTGATCATCTGGATGGTGAGGACGCGGACGAGCGTGCTGCGGAATGTGGGGGATGCCATCCGCTCAATCTGCGATCGGGAGGAGGAAGGTGGAAGGGCACGGAGCGACCGCGACAGGGACCATGCTCATGTTCGATGGGCACCACTGTGAAAGCTGGTCGCGCACGTTGCCAGGCCCGGTGATCCTGGGCGCGGGGAGGACGACTGCGGCGCATGCCGGCAGGTAGATGGTCAGCGATGTCGTATTCCGAAGCGTGAAGTGATACGTGGCTGTCGAATCGAGCCCGAACGCCGGTACGAGATCGAGATCGAACGTCACCCCGTCCAGTCCAGTCGGATCGCCACAGCTGATCAGGGCGCCCGCAAACAGCGCCGTGAACGCCAGACGGACGCGCCCTCGGAGAGGCCGCGATGAAGTCATCTCGGTAAGCATAACGTCAGCCATCTGCACCAAGCATCGTTATACAGCCCCGCGCGGCTACGGGCGGGACGGATACGGCGTCGCGACCTTGAGCCCGGTCACGCTGCGGCGGAGCGGCCCGAAGTCCGCATCACGGGTGAGAATTGTCCACCCATGCTCGCGCGCCTGGCAGGCGAGCAACGTATCGTTGAAGCGGTTGGCGGTGGCGCCGCCGGAGCTGCCGAGCACGGCCGCCGCGCGCCGCCATGCGGCGGCACTCGGCGCGAGGATGCGACCGCGGCGCTCGAAGGGGGCAAGGAAGATGTCGTCTAGCGCCTGAAGTGCCTTGGGCGTCCGCGCGCCGAGTGTGAGCTCGGCGACGACGATGCTGGAGAGCACAGTGGACGGAAGCGCCCAGCTGAGGAACGCCTTCAGGCTATCGAGGTCCGCCGGTTGCCGAAGCGCGTCGACGACGACGTTGGTGTCGAGCGTGTAGATCACCAGCCGGCGCGTGGGCCAGTGGCGAGGCCGCCGGCCGCCGCCAGCGCATCGAGGCCACGGAACACCTCGGCGCGGAAGACGACAAGGTCGAGCGCGGCATCGACGGCGGCGGTCTCTGTCTGGGCACCGAGGGCAGCCTTGGCGGCATCGAGCTTACGCTGGTCCATAAGCATGTTCTTGCGGCGGATCACACGGCGCACCTTGGCCATCGCTGCCTCCCGAAGGGTACGCACGGAAGGTATATCGTCATACAGCTTGGGGCAAGCACCGGTCTGTATAACGTGGGCTTGTGCTGTGGACACTCCAACAATGCGGCCGCGAAGCGGCCGCCATCAATAGCGTGGCCATCAGCACCAAGCATCGTCAAGCTGCTCACCGGCTCTACTGAAGCACCAAGTCATTCCATTCAGGGGCAGGCTCCTCGATGAGGCGAATGATTGCCTCACTCGCGAACTCGTATCCATCCAACAGGAGCTCGCTCGTGGGGCGGCCTCCGGTCTTCGCCGGGAGCCGTCCGGTGTGCACCGCCTTGGAGCGCGCCGAGTATACGTCGCCGATCAGCTTGGAGATGCGTCGCCGTGCATCAGGATCTGGCCCCAACCAACGCGCCGCCCGCACCTTCATTCGATACGACAGTTCGGCGCGCCGCCCCTCTGCGAGCCGTGTCCAGTGCGCGAGTAGCGGCCGTGCGCGCTCCGCGAACCGCTCCGGGACAGGGCGCGGAAAGTAAATACCATCTATGTGCGGCAAATTCATGCCGCCGCTGAAGATTGGTACTCCTGCATCCAACTCAATCCAATACGCCACAGCGACGGGGGCGAGCGGTCGCATGAGTGTGAGAATGAGGAGCGCGTCCGATTCGAACGTGAAGGAGAGAGCTTCATACGGGAAGCCATCCTGACGGTCGCGACGCCCCAAGACCGAT
>JANOTV010000205.1:0-10263 GCA_031416495.1 Gemmatimonadota bacterium | reverse complement strand
CGGTATCGCGTGCAGCAGCCGGAGCACCCCCGGCCAGTACCCACTGGGCGTGGTCATCACCATCATCGCGCTGCTGCGCACGGTGAATGTGGGCGGCGCCCGAACAGCTGCTGGTCGTCTTCCTCGACGAAGCGCCGCCATCGGCACGGGACGTAATCTCAACACGGTGAGAAAGCTCATCAGCATGGCCTGAACGAACGGCGCCGACGGTTGGCATATCAACCGCCGCGCGGGCCATATTTGTTGGATGACAACACAAGCCACTCCGCTCGTTGGCGTCATCATGGGCTCGAAGTCGGACTACGAGCACCTCGCGCCGGCCATCGAACTCCTCGGTCATCTCGGCGTCCCCTGCGAGGCGAAGGTCGTCTCCGCGCATCGCACGCCCGACTTCATGTTCGAGTACGCTGCGCAGGCGGAGAGCCGCGGACTCCTCGTGATCATCGCAGCGGCGGGCGGCGCGGCGCACCTGCCCGGCATGGTGGCCGCCAAGACCCTCGTGCCAGTGCTCGGCGTCCCCATTCCCGCGACGGCGCTCAACGGGCTCGATGCCCTGCTCTCGATCGTGCAGATGCCGGCTGGCGTGCCGGTCGGGACGCTCGCCATCGGCAAGCCGGGCGCGACCAACGCGGCGATCCTCGCTGCGGAGATCGTCGGTTCGCACCTGCCCGAGGTGCGCGAGAAGCTCCGCGTCTGGCGCGCGAACCGCGCCGCTGACGTCCTCGCCGCAACCCTTCCGTGAGCGGTGGTCACGGAGCGCCCGAGCCGATCCTTCCGGGTGCGACCATCGGTTTTCTTGGCGGCGGACAACTCGGACGGATGACGGCGATGGCGGCGCGCACGCTCGGCTACGACGTGCGCGTGCTGGACCCCGAGAAAGACTGCCCCGCGCGCGCCATCGCCTCGCATACGATCACCGCACCATGGTCGGACGCCGAAGCGGCTGCAGAACTGGCGCGCGGGTGCGCGACGGTGACGCTCGAGATCGAACAGATCCCGCGCGCGTCACTCGAAGCCGCCGCGAAGGAAGCGCCGCTGCATCCGAGCGTCGAGGCCGTGGTCGTCGTGCAGGAGCGCGCGCGCCAGAAGGAGTGGCTCGCACGACACAACTTCCCGCTCGGTGAGTTCCGCACGGCGCGTCAGGCCACCACCGCCGCCGATGCCGTCGCCACGCTTGGCCCCAGCATCGTGAAGAGCGCGATGGGCGGCTATGACGGGCGCAGCCAGGTGCGCGTGCGCACTCCCGCCGAGGGCGGCGAGGCGTTCACGAGGCTCGGCGCGCCGGTCTGCGTGGTCGAGGCGTTCCTCGACATCGCATTCGAGATCAGCGTGCTCGTCGCGCGCCGCGTCGATGGTCACGCCAAGGTGTATCCGGCGTCGCGGAACGTGCACACCGCTGGCGTGCTCACGCACGCCGTGACGCCGGCCGGCATCCCCGACGAACTCGAGCAGCGCGCGCAGCTCCTCGCGCGCGACATCGCCGAAGCGTTGAACATCGTGGGGCTGCTCGCCGTGGAGATGTTCGTGCTGCGCGACGGACAGCTGCTCGTGAACGAACTCGCGCCGCGTCCGCACAACACCTATCACCATTCGGAGCGCGCGCATCCGACGAGCCAGTTCGAGCAGCTTGTGCGCGCCATCTGCCACCTGCCGCTCGGCTCCGTGGAGATCGTGCGACCGGCGGCGATCCACAACCTGCTCGGCGACCTGTGGACGAACGGCGTGCCCGACTTCGCGACGGCGATGAAAATCCCCGGCGTCCGTGTACACTTGTATGGCAAGCGAGAGGCGCGTCCCGGCCGAAAGATGGGACACCTCTCGGCAGACGGCGACACCGCTGATGACGCGTTGGCGCGCGTGCAGGCGGCGTACTCCGCACTCTAAACACGACGAGGCACGATGACGGCGCGACCGACATTCCGAGACCTGACACCGGACGAGTGCCATGCCATCCTCGCGCGGCACAACGTGGGGCGCCTCGCATTCGGGATGAAGGACCGTGTGGACATCACGCCGATCCACTACGTGCACGATGATGGCTGGCTCTACGGACGCACCGCCGCGGGCCGCAAGCTCGAGGTCATCGCGCACAACCGCTGGGTGGCACTCGAGGTGGACGAAGTCGATGGACTCTTCGACTGGAGGTCCGTCGTGGTGAAGGGCGGTCTCTACGTACTGCGTCCCGACGGCAGCGAGGCCGAGGTCAGCGCGTACCGGACCGGGCTTCGCATGATCCGTCGGCTCGTGCCCGAGGCGCTGGCGGATCGTGATCCCATTCCCGAGCACGCCCTGCTCTTCCGCATCCACATCGACGAGCTGAGCGGACGCGAGGCGCAGACCCACCTTCCGCGCTCTACTTCGGCTTGATCCCGTAGCGCGCGAGGATCTCGCGCACGCGGTCGCCCTCGCGCAGGGTCACCTGACCCACGCGCACGCCGCTGACGTCGGTGGTGGCGCGGACTATCTTACCCATGTGCCCCTCATACCGCTTCATGGACACGACGCGCTGCGCGAGCGTCTCGCCGAACAGGCGGACCGCGGAGCCCTGCCGTCGAGCCTCCTCCTGCAGGGCCCCGTGGGGGTCGGCAAGCAGCGGCTCGCGCTCTGGCTCGGCCAGCGGCTGCTCTGCGAGGGCACCGGCGAGCGGCCGTGCGGCGAATGCCAACACTGCAACTACGCCTCGAAGCTCCAGCATCCCGACCTGCGCTGGTTCTTTCCGAGGCCGCGGATCCCCGCCTCGAGCGACATCCCGCTCGAGGAGGTCCAGCAGGAGTATGACGAAGCGCTGAAGGAGCGGGCGGACGCGCACGGTCTTTACTCGCGTCCCGATGGCTCCGCCGGTCTCTTCATTTACGTCACACGCCTGCTGGTACACATGGCCACGCGCTCGCCGGCCCTCGCGCGGCGCAAGGTGTTCATCGTCGGAGACGCGGAGCGCATGGCGTCGCAGGCCTCGTCGCAGGAAGCCGCCAACGCGTTCCTGAAGATGCTCGAGGAGCCGCCCGCCGACACGACGATCATCCTCACGTCGAGCGAGCCGGGCGCGCTGCTGCCGACCATCCGCTCGCGCGTCGTCGCCGTGCGTGTCGCACCGCTGACCGATGAGGCGATGCAGCGATTCGTCGCCGACCCGCTCGTGGCAACCGCGCTGCCGAACGAGCACCCGGCCGAGTTGCTCCGCATGGCCGCCGGCGCACCGGGCGCGTTGATCGGCGCGGATGACCGCACCGCGGCGCTCACGAAAGCCCGTCAGTTCCTCCAGGCGACCGATGGCGGTCGCGAGCAGGTGCTGCGTGCGGCATTCACCGCCGGCTCGTCAAAGGCGCGGGGTGGATTCGCCGATGTGCTCGACGCACTCACCGTGCTCATGCACGAACGCGCGCGCGAAGCGGCCGCGCGCGGCGATTACCAGCTCGCGGATCGGGCCGCGCGGGCCGTGCCGAAGATCGAGGAGGCGAAGCGGGCGGCCGAGGGGAACGCGAACCCGCAGCTCGTCACCGCCCAGTTGCTCGGGGCGCTCAGCGCCGCCGGTGGGCGAGCATGAGCAACAACAGCGACGACGCGTCGCTCTCCCACCTCGACTCGCGTGGCGAGGCAGCGATGGTGGACGTGAGCGCCAAGTCGGCGACGGTGCGCCGCGCGCTCGCCGAGGGCACCATCGCGATGAGCACAGCGGCATTCGTCGCCGTGCGCGATGCCCAGGTCGCGAAGGGCGACGTGCTCGGCACCGCCCGTGTTGCGGGAGTGCTCGCCGCAAAGCGCACCGCCGAGCTCATCCCGCTCTGCCATCCACTCCCGCTCACCGACGTGCAGGTGCGGTTCACGCTGATGCCCGGGCTGCCTGGCGTGCGCTGTGAGGCCGAAGTGCGCACCACGGCGCCGACCGGCGTGGAGATGGAGGCGCTCACGGCGGTGTCGGTGGCGCTCCTCACGGTATACGACATGGTGAAGAGCGCGGACAAGTCGATGAAGATCGGTGACATCCGGCTGCTCGAGAAGGATGGCGGAACGTCGGGAGCGTACCGCGCGGGCGCGATCGACTAGCGAACGCGCAGGCGCTGTCCAGCGCGGATCTTGTCGGACTTCAGGCCGTTGAGTGACTTGAGCCGCGCCAGCGTCATCCCGTTGCGACGCGCGATCACGCTCAGGCTCTCCCCGCGCCTCACGACATAGACCGCATTCCTCGAGGTGCCGTAACCTTCGATCGCCGGGTTCGGCACGCCGCGCGCCGCCTTCACCACGTCTGCGCGCGGCACGAGGATCGTCTGCTTCGCGCGCAGGTTGCCGTTCTTGAGTCGCGACGCGCCGGGGTTGTAGAGATTGAGCTGCGTCGCGGTGAGTCCGTGGGCGCGGGCGATCTTCGTGATGAAATCGCCCTCCTTCGCGACCACTCGCTTGACCGCGGTACGCTCGGCCTTGTCCAGCGCGTCGAAGCGCTCGGTGAAGCCCGCCGCGGAACCCACCGGCACCCGGAGCCACATCGTGCCGCCGGAGGGCGGCGTCATGCCGCGCAGGATATTGAGGTTGTAGTCCTTCACCGTGTCGAGCGGCACGCGCGTCGCCTTGGCCACTGCGGCGAGTGGCACGGCGGCGGGCACGAGCACCGAATCGAAGGTGAACGGCGCCACCGTACGCGCCTCGACGCCGTAACGTGCGGGATCCTTGCCCACGAGCGCGGCCGCGATGAGCTTCGGCACGTAGTCGCTCGTCTCGGTATGGAGCGCCTTGGACGCGGCCAACACGAAGAACTGCTCGTCACCGACCGATCCCGCGAGCTTCGTCGCGTGCTGCTCGAGGCCACGCGACACGCGGCCGGGACCGCCGTTGTACGCCGCCGCGGCCAGGTAGATCGAGCCGAAGTTCGCGTTGAGTTGCTTGAGGAAGATCATCGCGCCGTCCGTGGCGCGCACGGGGTCGCGACGATCGTCGATCCACCAGTCCACGCGCATGCCGACGCCCTTCGCGGTGCGCGTCATGAACTGCCACATGCCCACGGCCGCCGCGCGCGAGTACGCGTTCGGGTCGAACCAGCTCTCGATGAGCGGGAGGAAGATCATGTCGTCCGGAAGCCCTGCCTTGCGCAGCCGTTCGTGGATCATCGGCGCGTACCGCGACTGTCGCTCGAGCGCGAGCTCGAACGCTTCCTTCGCACTACCCGAGAAGCGCTTCACGAAATACTCGACGCGCGCATGCGACTCGTATGGAGCGACCTCGATGTCCCACGTCACGGGCGGTGCAGGCTCTTCGACGACCGGCTGCTCGGGCTCGTCCACCGGCTCGCTCGCAGGCGCGGGGATCACGCGCGGCGACGACACATCGCGCGGAGGACGCTCCACGGCCGGCATCGTGCCGACGGGCAGGTCGGTGGGTGCGACCTCCACCGTCCGAGGTGCGGCCACCGGCGCGACGGTTCGGACGCCGGCACGTCCGCATGCGGAAAGCGAGAACACCGAGACGATCGCCAGCATGGTAACGGTCATGCGTGATGCGGGCACGGCTCCTCCGGATATTGTGCGTAGCCCATGCAAGAGGCGGTCCATCGAGACCGGAAGACTCCATCTGAGGAGCGGGCGAGTCCGGTGCTGCGGGCCTGCTGTTCCAGTTCAGACACCGCGACCACCCTCAGGGATGCCTGCGACGCCTGTGAAAAATGACGATTGCCAAAGGGAATGCGAAACCCCTTCATGGCATGTTGTGACGAATTCGCGCGCCTCACGGGATGACGGGAACATCAAGGGCACCAACACGGTGCCTTGCATCAGTCCCGCGCGGTGAGCGCCTCGGCGTAGTCGGCGATCAGCGCGTTCCACACGGCGTCCCAGGTGCGCGTGCGCGCGACGGCGAGCCCAGCCTCGCGTTTCAGCGCACAGAGCGACCGATCGTCGCGCAGTCGCGCCAGCTGTTGCGAAAGGGACACCGCGTCGCCTGCCCGAAAGGTGAGAGCCGTCGTCTCATTCGCCAATTCAAGCGTCGCGCCGATGTCCGGCCCGACCACCGGCAGACCCGACGCCATCGCCTCGAGCACCACATTGCCGAACGTCTCGGTGGTCGATGGGAACACGAACGCATCGGCAGAGGCGTAGAACGCGGAGAGTGCGGCGCCATGCAATGGACCGGCGAACCAGGTGCCCTCCGGCGCCGCAGCACGACAGCGCGCCTCGTCGGGCCCGTCACCGGCGATGGCGAATCGCACGCGGCGCGCACCCGCGCCGTCGGCCATGAGCAGACGCATCGCATCGATCGCCGTGTGCACGCCCTTCTCCGGCGCGAGCCGCCCCACGTACGCCACGACGAAATCGAACGGCGCGGCCGACGCAGCGGCGCGCATCTCGTCGGAGCGGAACGACGGATGGAAGCGCTGCGGATCCACGCCGCGCGACCACACGCGCACTCCGCGGAATCCATGTGCGATGAGTTCATCCGCCACGAAACGCGATGGAGCGAAGGTACGACGCCCGCTGTTGTGGAAGCCGCGGAGGAACGGCCAAGCGATCGCATTGAGCGCCGAGAGCCGGTAGTGCCTCAGATAGGCTGGGAACGACGTGTGATACGACGTCACGAACGGCACGCCGAGCGATCGCGCGGCCGCGTGCGCGGCGAGCCCCACGCCGAACGGCGTGGCCGCATGGATGAGCGTCGGACGCCATCGCACGAGGCCGTGGGTCACGTCGGCGCGCAGGGGCGCCGCCATGTGCAGCTGCGGATACGCCCAGAACGGCCGGCTCGGCCAGCGCACCACGCGCGCGTCCGGCGTCTCGAGCGGATCGTGCACCGTCTCCACGCGCACGGCGCCACCGCGCGCCTCCACTGCGGCGACGAGCCGCTCCAGGGTGCGCGCGACGCCGTTCACCTGCGGCGCGTACGTGTCGCTGAAGACCGCGAGCCGAAGACCTACCGCAGCCCCATCACCAGCACGCCCGTCGCGATCGCGATCGCCTGCCCCGCGACCACGTCGCCCGGGTAGTGCACTCCCAGTCTCACGCGGGAGATCCCCACCATCGTCGAGAGCAGGAACAGAGGCCATGCGAGCCAAGGGTACGCCACCGCGTGGACGAAGGCAACGCTCATGATCGCGCAGGAGTGCCCCGAGGGAAACGAGAACTTGTCGGGCACCACCACCAGGCTGTCGAGCGTCAACTGCGTGCACGGACGTTCGCGGATCACGCGACGCTTGACGAGCTGCACGATCAGGTGCGAGAGCAGCATCGGCGCGAACACCGCCGACACGCTGGCCCAGAGCCCACCGATGTGCGTGAGGAACCGCCAGAGCGTTGCGGAGGATCGTGGCATGGTCGCAGGGGAGTCCCTGTGCCGCCTACCCCATCATCGAGTGCGCCGTGCCGCTGTGGCTACGACGCAACGAGCGGCAGCGTGAACCGGAACGTGCTTCCTTCGCCGAGCCTGCTGTCGGCGGAGAGCCGCCCACCGTGCGCCTCCACGATGCCACGCGCGATCGCCAGGCCGAGCCCGGTGCCGCCCTTCGGCGCGTTGCCACGCACGGTCCAGTACCGCTCGAAGATCAGCGGCATCGCCTCCGGCGTGATGCCACTGCCCGAGTCATGCACCGCGATCTCGATCTCTGCATCCAGCTGCACCGCGCTCACACTCACCTCTCCACCGCGGTCGGTGTGCCGCATCGCATTGCTGATGAGATTGGCGAGCGCCTGCACGAGTCGCTCGGCGTCGCCGGTGATCGTGGGCAGCGACGCGACCGGTTGGAGTGTCAGCTTGATGCGTCGGTGCGCCGCTTCGCGCGCGAAGAGGTCCACCGCGCGCTCGAGGACCGGCCCGATGTCGACCGACCGCTTCTCCATCGCGAGCCGCCCGACCTCGATGCTCGAGACGTCGAGCAGGTCGCGAATCATGCGCTGCATGAGTTCGGTCGAATCCATGATCGTCGTCACGAGG
Source organism: Gemmatimonadota bacterium (assembly GCA_031416495.1). GTDB lineage: Bacteria > Gemmatimonadota > Gemmatimonadetes > Gemmatimonadales > Gemmatimonadaceae > Pseudogemmatithrix. The sequence goes on along the minus strand of JANOTV010000205.1, from coordinate 2,355 downwards.
CTGCGACGCTCCTCTTCTCCCTCCGGCGTGGCGGCGAGCAGCGCGCGCGCACACATGCCGATCGCGGAGATCGGGTTGCGGAGGTCATGCGACACGACGCCGAGCGCATGGTCACGCGCGCTCGTCGCAAGCCGCGCGGTGCGATACATCCGGGCGTTGTCGTAGGCGAACGCCGCGCGCAGGGCGAGTCCTTCTGCCACCTGCCGGTCAGCCTCGCTGAACGGACGCGGCGCCGTGCGGAAGATCTTGAGCACGCCAAGCACATGTTCACGCGCGACCAGCGGCAACAGGATCACGGTGCGCATGCCGAGCGCGCGCATGCGTGCGAATTCGTCGGGATCGGCGGTGTGCGCCTCGAGCCATTCGTCGTCGACTTCCGGCACGATCTCTATCCGGCCGCGGCGCAGCACGTCCACCACGCGCGACGGCGAGTCGAGGTCGATGGAATGCGAGGCAGCATCAAGGAGTCGCGCGTCAAACTCCGCGTTCCCCGTCAGGGATGCAACGCGACGCAGTTCGCTGGTGCCGGTGACGGTGTAGAGGATCGCCGCATCACCGAGCCACGGGAGCGGGAGCTGCACGATCGAGCGCTCCGTCGCCTCCACCTCGAGCGTCTCGCCGAGCTCTGCGACAGCGGCCGCGAACCGCTTCTGGGCCTCTTCGCGCTGCCGGCGCTCGGAGACGTCCCGCAGCGACACGGTATAGATGCGTTCGCCCGACGCGGGCAGGAGGTTGGAGATCGAGGCCTCGGCCGGGAATTCGCTGCCGTCACGCCGCAGGCCGAAGACATCGCTACGGTCGCCCATCTGACGTGAGGTCTCCGGCGAACGACCGAACCCGTCGACCTGCACACCATGCGTCGTGCGGGAACGCACTGGCAACAGCACCTCGAGCGACTGCCCCAGCAGTTCCTCCGCGGTCCATCCGAAGATCCGCTCGGCGCCGCGGTTGAAGTGGATGATCCGATGCCGGTCGTCGATCGAGATGATGGCGTCCGCGGCGATCTCGAGGATGCCGGAGAACTTGGCTTCGGAGGCCCGCAGGGCGAGTTCCGTCTGGGCGCGCTTGGCGAGGTCGTCCTGCAGGCTGGCGTAGGCAAACCAGGCCAGCACCATTGCGATCAGGAGCAGGAGGCCCAGCAGTCCCTGCACGAACCGGAGTTCGGCCACGTTCCCGCTGACGCCGACGACGCGCTGGGTGGCCAGCAGGGCCACGCCACCCACGACGAGCAGTGCGGTGACGCCCGCAGCCACGACGAGGCGGACCTTGGATGCGGTCGAGATGATCATGGACCGAAATATGGGGTGCGACACGAAAGCGGGGGCACCGTCTGGCGCCCCCGGTCAGGTCGAATGCTCAGGCGCGAAGGAGGCCGAGCCGGAGGGCAAGCTGGACATACTCATGGCGGTGCGAGAGACCGAGCTTGTCCTGGATGCGCTGCTTGTACGTATCCACCGTCTTGGGCGAGATGAACAGCCGCTGGCCGATCTCCGGCGCGGAGTATCCTTCCGCCGTCAGGCGCAGCACATCGCGCTCACGGTCCGTGAGTCGCTCGAAGCGCGCGCGGTCCTCGTGCATCGGGTCCTTGCGCTGATAGCCCTTGGCGAGGATGCGGGCCGCCTCGGCCCGCACGAAGATGTCGCCCCGTGCGACCGTGCGGACCGCTTCGATGAGCTCGCGGTCCGCGGCAGTCTTGGGAAGGAATCCCGAAGCGCCGGCTTCGAGCATCGGCACCAGGTAGTCCTCCTCGGGATGCATCGTGAGGATGAGCACGCGGGAGGGGATGTTCTTCTCGATGATCATCTTGGTGGCTTCGCCGCCGTCAATATCACCGATCGAGAGATCCATGACAACGACGGTCGGGCGGAGGCGCTCCGCCATCGACACAGCTTCCGGACCGCTCGCCGCCTCACCGACTACGAGCATGTCCTTCGCTGTTCCCAGCACGGCTTTCAGGCCGGCGCGGACGACCGCATGGTCATCGGCAAGGAGTACTCGGATCAGGTCGTCACTCATGGAGCGAATAGTGGCTTTTTCACGAAAACCTCACTATGAGGGCAACGACGAAACTTAGTACGGATTTCCCCTACAGATCAATGATGGACATGTTCACCCAAGTGAACGCAGGCGCGGCAGGCATCGGAGACTCAGCAACGGGCTCGGCGCCTTCTACGGGTTGCATCGGGATTCCCTACGTCGGGACGTGGGAAACATCTGGAAGCAACAGTGACCCGGGCGGGGATCGAACCCGCGACCTACAGATTAAAAGTCCGTTGCTCTGCCAGCTGAGCTGCCGGCGATCTGCCTTTCGGCACCCAGAAGCGGGTGGAGATGGGCCGCGCCCTGGCGGCCGAC
>JANOTV010000204.1:0-9456 GCA_031416495.1 Gemmatimonadota bacterium | reverse complement strand
GGCACCATCCTGCATACGCGCGGGACGATCACCGGTCTCACGTCGGCGGCGACGATCTGGGTGGTCGCGGCGATCGGACTCGCCATCGGCGCCGGATATTTCATCGAGGCACTCGGCGCGACGCTCACCGTGATGCTCGTGCTCGTGGGTCTCGGGTGGGTGGAGCGCCGCTTCCTGCACGAGATGGCGGATAGCGAGAATGGAGCCCCGCCAATGGATTGGCGGCCGGGTGATGTGAGCCGACGCGCGACGGATCGTCTCGGGCGCCACCGGTCGGAGGAAAGTGTGCGGGAGAAGCGGGGACGGAAGTCGCGGCGGTCGCAGCAACAAGCCGCGGAGAACCAGACTGCCGAGAACCGTGCGCTGCGTGTGCAAACTGACGAGCGGCGCGGGCGCGGCACGCAGGAACGCCGTCCGCCGGAGCACCGTCGTGAGCGGAACGCGAGTCCTGACGCGGGCTCCGAGCCGAAGGACTCGTGACGCCAGAGTCACCACGACTGCTCGTCGTGGACCTCCGCTCGACGGCCGAAGCGTTCGCACTCCCTGACCGCGTCTCGGACGCGATATCGGCAGCGACACCGGCTGGATGGCGTACCCATATCGTTGCCTCCGTCACCGATTCATTCGGCGATGGCGCACAGGCACCGAGTGATGAAGCGCTCAGTGTGATTCCGGACGCGGAGGCGTACGTCGGGTTCGGAATGCCGCGCTCGCTCTTCCTTGCGGGGAAGAAGTTGCATTGGGTACAGACCGGCACGGCGGGCGTTGCGACGCTGTTGTTCGACGAGATGAAGCAGGGCGACGTGCTGCTCACGAACGCCGCGGGCATCTACGGGCCGACCATCGCCGAGCATGTGCTTGGGGGTGTGCTGCATTTCCTGCGCGCCTTTGACGTCGCGCAGTCGCTCCGCGCGACGCGCACCTGGGACCAGAGCGTGTTCGCATCGCCGCGCGCCGCGGTGCGCGAGGTCGATGAGTGTCGCGTGCTGGTGATCGGCGCGGGCGGAGTGGGCAGCGAGGTCGCGCGTCGCTTCACGGCGCTGGGCGCGCGGGTGAGTGGAGTGCGTCGCCATCCAGAGCTCGGCTGCCCGGAGGGATTCGCTGCCGTGCATGGCCCGGACGAGATCGATGCGCTGCTGCCTGCGGCGGACATCCTCGTGTTCGCGACGCCGCTCACGCCGGACACGCGGGCGCTGCTCGATGCGCGGCGCATCGCGCTGCTGCCACAGGATGGGATCGTCTGCAATGTCGCGCGCGGCGCGCTCGTCGATGAGCCGGCGCTCATTGCGGCGCTCGAGAGTGGGCGCCTGCGCGGCGCGGTATTGGATGTGTTCGCGCGCGAACCGCTGGCGTCGGACAGTGTCCTGTGGCAGCTTGAGCGGGTCGTGCATACGCCGCATGTGTCGGGCGTGTCGCCGCGGCGGTTCTGGGACCGCCTGCAGGATCTCGTCATCGACAACTGGGCGCGGTACCGGGTGGGCACTCCGTTGCGCAACGTCGTGGACAAGCACGCGGGTTACTGAAAGCCGTTTTGCGTAAGTCCTCAGAGAGGAGTCGGGCGAGTCGATGGAAAAGATCATCAAGGCGGCGGTGGAGCGCGGTGCGTCGGACCTGCATATCAAGGCGGGCGACGTCTTCCGTGCGCGCATCGACGGCAAGCTCATCCCCCTCACGAAGCAGGCGCTGACGCCCGACCAGACGCGGAGCATCGCGCTGCGGCTCATCGCCAACGAGGACGACAAGGCGCGGCTGGACAAGCTGCAGGACTACGACTGCTCGTGGGGCGCGCCCGGCATCGGGCGCTTTCGCGTGAACATCCTGCGGCAGCGTTCGAGCTTCATGATCGTGATGCGCGTGATACCGTTCGAGGTGCCGAGCTTCGACAAGCTCGCGATGCCGCCGGTGCTCAAGACCATCGCCGGCGCCGAGCGCGGCATGATCCTCGTGACCGGCGTGACTGGTTCGGGCAAGAGCACGACGATGGCGGCGATGGTGAACCACATCAACCAGCACCAGAACAAGCACATCGTAACGCTCGAGAACCCGATCGAGTTTCTGCATCGCGACCTGCAGAGTTCGATCACGCAGCGCGAGATCGGCGTGGACACCGAGAGTTTCCGCATGGGCCTGCGCGCGGCGCTGCGCCAGGATCCGGACGTCGTGCTGATCGGCGAGATGCGCGACGCCGAGACGATCGACACGGCGATGAAGGCGGCGGAGACGGGGCACCTGCTCATCTCCACCGTGCACACGCCCGACGCACAGAGCACCGTTATGCGCATCATCGCGATGTTCCCGCCGGAGGAGCAGGACATGGTGCGCGTGCGACTCGCGGAGACGCTGCATGCAGTCGTGTCGCAGCGCCTGCTGCCGCGCGCGGACGGCAAGGGACGTGTCGCGGCGCTCGAGATCATGATGGTGACGCCGACGATCCGCGACCTCATACTTGACCGTGACCGCGTCGGCGAGATCCGCGATTTCATCAGCGACGGGCGCGAGCAGTATGGCATGCAGACGTTCGACCAGCATCTCGAAGAGCTGGTGACCAACGGCACGATCGAGTTCGCCGTCGCACTGGCAGCGAGCACACGGCCGAGCGACTTCCAGCTCAAGATGCAGATGTTCAAGCGAACGTCGGGCGCGATGTTGGCGACGGACGCCGGCGGCGCCGCACCCGACAAGCGCGATTCCGAGATGGGCGGCGGCATGGGCACCGGGATGGAGTTCCTCAACGGATGAGCACGATGGTGAGCAACGACACGAGCGCGGGCGCGGGCGCGGGCGTCGGCATCGCATCACGGCTGAAGGGCATCTTAGCGCCGGTGGTTACGCCGTTCATGGCGGGGAGCGAGGATCTCGACGTCGCCGGTTTCGAGGCGAACGTGAGGGCGCACATGGCGGACGGGCTGTCGGGGATCGTCGTCGGCGGCTCGACGGGCGAGGCGGCGCTGTTGTCCGAGGATGAGCGCGTCACGCTGCTTCGCTCGGCGCGCGCACTGATCCCAGCCGACCGGCTGTTGATCGCAGGCACGGGCGCGGAATCCACGCGCCAGTGCGTCGCGCGCTGCGTGGCGGCGAAGTCAGCCGGCGCCGATGCGGTGCTCGTGGTCGCGCCGCACTACTACTCGAATGCGATGTCCGCCGACGCGCTCAGCGCGCATTACGAGCGCGTGGCGGATGAGTCGCCGCTGCCGGTGATCCTGTACAACATCCCCAAGTACATGCACTTCGCGCTGTCGGCGGAGTTGGTGGCGGCGCTCGCGCGGCATGGGAACATCATGGGGATCAAGGACAGCTCGGGCGACATCGCGATGCTGCGCGGATACATTCCTTCGCAGTCCGAATCGTTCACCGTGCTCACGGGCAGCGGGTCGGGGCTGCATGCTGGCCTCGAGGCGGGCGCGCGCGGCGGGATCCTCGCGGTGTCGCTGTTCGCGGCTGACCTGGCGCTCGAGCTGTTCACGACGGTTCGTGACAGCGGGCCGACTGGGCGCGCGGTGGCGGCACAGTCGAAGCTGGCGCCGATGGCGAATGTGATCGTGGCGAGGCTCGGGGTGGCCGGGGTGAAGGCGGCGCTGGCGCATCTCGGGCGGGCCGGTGGGGTGCCGCGGCTGCCATTGCTGCCGCTCAGTGCGACGCAGCAGGCGGAGATGGTGGCGGCGCTGGGGTAGGCTCCTCGCGTTGCCCCCACCCCGCCCCCTGCGTAGATTCTTCCAACGCCCCGACGTCCGGGGCGTTTTTTGCGCCCACACCCCCGGAGAGCCCCATGTTCGACGCCAAGACACGTACCATCGTCATCGTGGGGGCACAGTGGGGCGACGAAGGCAAGGGCAAGCTCGTGGACGTGCTCGCCGAGCGCGCAGACTGGGTGGTGCGCTACCAGGGCGGCGCGAATGCCGGTCACACGGTGCATGTTGGCGATGAGTCCACGGTGCTGCACCAGGTGCCGAGCGGCATCCTGCACCCGGGCGTGCGCTGCGCGATCGGCAATGGCGTCGTGCTCGACGCCGAGAGCGTGTTCGAGGAAGTCGACGCGCTGGTCGCCAATGGCGTCGATGTCGAAGGCCGTCTCTACCTCTCCGACCGCGCACATCTCGTGATGCCGTACCACAAGCTCGTCGACAAGGAGAGCGCGGCGAGCCAGGCGATCGGGACGACCGGTCGCGGCATCGGTCCCGCGTATGAGGACAAGGTCGCGCGCCGCGGCATCCGCGTGCTCGACCTGCGCAATCCGGTGCGGCTCAAGGCGCTCGTCGAGCGCGGTACCGCCCACGCGAACACGATCCTCGCCGGCTTCGGCTCGGCCAAGCGCGCGGACGCGGCGTTCACGCTCGCGGAGCTCAAGAAGATCGCACCGCGGTTGCTGGCGATCGCCGAGGATGTGGGGCTCGCGGTGCATCGCGCGCAGAAGCAGGGCGCGGCGATCCTCCTCGAGGGCGCGCAGGGTTCGCTGCTCGATGTCGACCATGGCACGTATCCGTTCGTGACGTCGTCGAGCACGACGGCCGGCGGCGCCGCGATCGGCGTCGGCATCGGTCCGCGCACCATCGACGCCGCACTCGGAGTGGTGAAGGCGTACACGACGCGCGTCGGCGCGGGTCCGATGCCGACGGAGTTCGACCAGGCGATGGGCGAGCGCGTTCGCGCACTCGGCAACGAGTACGGCGCGACGACGGGGCGCGCGCGTCGCTGCGGGTGGTTCGACGCGGTGGTGGTGCGCTATGCCGTGCGCATCAACGGCCTGACGGGTCTCGCGGTGACGAAGCTCGACGTGCTCGACACCATCGAGAAGATCGGGCTCTGCACGGGTTACAAGATCGAGGGCGAAGTCGTGACCGAGTTCCCGGGAGACATCGCGGACCTCGAGGGCATCGAGCCGGTGTATGAATGGTTCGACGGCTGGATGTCGTCGACGGCGGATGCGCGCACGCTCGCTGCGCTGCCGAAGAATGCGCGTGCGTATCTCGACCGGATGCAGGAACTGGTCGAGTGCCCGGCGCAGTATGTGTCCGTGGGGACTCGGCGGGACCAGATCATCGGGCTGTGAGATGTGGGGTGGGAGGCCGGTAGTCGTCGTCGGCGGTGGGAATTCGGCGGCCGAGGCGCGCCACGAGCGCATCGGCGGGGAGGATCGCTGACGGCGGCGCTCGGGCGAGCGCGTTAGATTCCGGTGTCTCCTCCACCACATCCGCTTCCTGTGCTCATGGACGAACAGTTCGAGTTCCTGCGTTCGATCGTGCATCGCCTCGAAGCGGCGGGGATTCCCTACATGCTCACGGGCTCGCTGGCGTTGGCGGTCTGGGCCCGGCCCCGCATGACGCGCGACACGCATGACGCGCGACACGCATGACGCGCGACGTTGACATCGTGATCGAGGCCGACCATTCGGCCGTCGCGCTGCTCCTCGCGGCATTCGCCAGCCATTGAGGCGCACCTGCGCGCGCTCTACCAGTCGCGATCGCCAGGTCAGCGACTGCGAATGGCGACCGCGATGATTGCCTCGGCAAAGCGCATGGCGCTCCTGCAACGCTTGCACGGCGAGGAGCTGTCGCCGGCGGTTCGCGCGACAGTGGCGTCGCGGCGCTGAGGGGGAGGTCAAGAGGTTAGATTCTCCCCTTCCACCTCCCCCCTCCCCCCTGCCGTTATGCGCCCCGACGTTCTCGAATCCCTGGTCAGCCTCGCGAAACGCCGCGGCTTCATCTTCCAGTCGTCCGAGATCTACGGCGGCACGGGCTCCGTGTGGGACTACGGTCCGCTTGGCGTCGAGCTCAAGAACAACGTCAAGGCGCGCTGGTGGAACTCGATGGTGCGCGAGCGCGATGACGTCGAAGGCCTCGACGCCGCGATCCTCATGCATCCGCGCGTGTGGGAGGCCAGCGGTCACGTCGCAGGCTTCTCCGACCCGCTCGTCGACTGCAAGGCGTGCAAGGCGCGCTTTCGCGCCGACAAGATCGATGAGGCGCAGTGCCCGCGAAAGCCAAGCAAGAAGCCGGGCGAGCATGGCGATTGCCAGCTCACGGAACCGCGCCAATTCAACCTGATGTTCAAGACGTTCATGGGTCCCGTCGAGGAATCGGCGTCGACCGTGTACCTGCGTCCGGAAACGGCGCAGGGCATCTTCGTGAACTTCCTCAACGTGCAGCAGGCGACGAGGCAAAAGGTACCGTTCGGCATCGCGCAGATCGGCAAGGCGTTCCGCAACGAGATCACGCCCGGCAACTTCACTTTCCGCACGCGCGAGTTCGAGCAGATGGAGATGCAGTTCTTCGTCGAGCCCGGCACGGACATGGAGTGGTTCGAAAAGTGGAAGCAGGCGCGACTCGACTGGCACCTCTCGCTCGGCCTCGATCGCGACCGACTCGAGTTCCATCAGCACACGGAGAAGGAACTCGCACATTACGCGCGCGCGGCGTTCGACATCAACTTCGATTTCGGCGGCACGCTCGGCTTCCAGGAGATCGAGGGCGTGCACAACCGCTCCGACTTCGACCTCTCGCAGCACCAGCAGTTCAGCGGGAAGAACCTGCAGTACACCGACCAGGTCGCGAACAAGCGCTACCTGCCGTACGTGATCGAGACGTCGGTGGGCGCGGACCGCGTGACGCTCGCGGTCATGGTGAACGCACTGCGCGAAGAGGCGGTGCCGGGTGAGACGGAAGGCCGCACGGTGATGGGACTCCATCCCGCGCTCGCGCCGATCAAGGCCGGCATCTTCCCGCTCACCAAGAAGGACGGCCAGCCGGAGATGGCAGAGAAGATCGCCGCGGCGCTGCGCAAGCGCTTCAACGTGTTCTATGATGAGGCCGGTGCGATCGGCCGTCGTTATCGCCGACAGGACGAGGCGGGCACGCCGTTCGGCATCACGATCGATCCCGACTCGACGAAGAACGACGACGTGACGATCCGCTTCCGCGACGACATGGGGCAGATCCGCGTGAACACGTCGAAGGTGGTCGAGGTGATCACGCAGTACCTCGAGGCCGACCATGCGCGCGCGGAAGCGCGGCTGGTGGGGTGATCGCTCGATGAGCGCCGCGCGTGATGACATGGCGCCGCTCGACGCACTGCGCGGGCGCGGCGAGCGGTTCCTCGAGGACCTGTCGGCGGAGTACCATGCGGCGCACGCAGGCCTCAAACAGGGCGCGGCGCTGCAGCCGATCTACGAGAAACATCGCGAGGCCTACGGCGACGAGGCGCTCGGCATGGCGATGGAGCTGTTCACGAAGCACGCGCCGTCCGGCGCGGGGACTGCGCCGGATGTGCAGGGCCCGATCGCCGCGCCGAATGAGACCTTCCGCTCCGCGCGCCTGCTCGTCGACTGGCTCGTCGAGTCGCGCGTCGGCCGCGAGATCGCGCCGCTGGAGGAGCGCGAGATCGCCTGGGAAGGTTCGGCGATCATCACGCTGCCCGATGGCAGCGAGGAGCCCTACCAGCGCGTGGCGATCACCATCGCCAACACGCGCGACGCCGCCACGCGACACGCGCTCGACGACGCGCGCGCGGCGCTCGTGCAAGCAGAACTCGCTCCGATCCGGCGCGACCGCTTGCAGCAGGAGCACGAGGTCGTCACGTCGATCGGCATCGCGCCCACGTACAACGCGACATTCGAGGCGCTGAGCGGCGTTTCGCTCGCGGGGATGCGCGTCGAGTGCGAAGCGTTCCTGCGCGACACGCAGGCGATCTGGGACGACCTGCTGCCGCATTTCCTCAAGCGCGGGCTCGGCATGACGCGCGCGGATGTCACGCGCGCCGATGCGATCGCGCTCATGCGCGCGCCGGAGTTCGACGCCTTCTTCCCGGCGAACGACATGGAGCGGCAGGTGCGCCGTCAGGCGACGGAGATGGGCCTGAGTCCTGACGCCGAGGGGCGCGTGAAGTACGACACGGGTGATCGCGAGGGTAAGCGCGCGCGCGCCTTCTGTGCGCCGGCGCGCATCCCCGACCTCGTGCATCTCGTGCTGCGGCCGCATGGGGGGCAGGGCGACTACATGACGCTCATGCACGAGCTCGGCCACGCGCTCCACTTCGGCAACATGTCGCGCGCGCTGCCCTTCGAGTTCCGCTGGCTCGGCGACAATTCCGTGACCGAAGGGTACGCGATGCTCTTCGATCATCGACTCAAGGACCGCGGCTGGCTCGAGCGCTACACGGGGCTCACGAAGAAGGAGATGCCCGAGTACCTGCGTTCGGCGGGCTTCGAGGAGCTGCACGTCGTGCGTCGGTACGCAGCGAAGCTCATCTACGAGACTGAGCTGCACGGCGGGAACGTCTCGTGGGACTCGCTCCCCGATCTCTTCGTCGAGACGCTCACGCAGGCGACGGGCTTCAGGTATCAGCGCGCCGATGCGTTCGTGGATGTGGACCCGCGCTACTACGCCGTGCGCTACCTGCGCGCGTGGCAACTGCAGGCGGTGCTCGATGAGACGCTGCGCGAGCGGTTCAACGACGACTGGTGGCGGAACCCGAGCGCGGGGCCGTGGGTGGTGGAGGAGTTGTTCGCACGAGGGCAGCGCGAGCTCGCCGATGAACAGGCGCGGCGCGTGTCCCGCACGGGGCAGGGACTCTCCTTCGCTCCCGTGATCGCCGGTATTGAACGCATGGTGAACTGAGGAAGACGAACAAATGTCGACGGTCTACCTGAACGGTCGGTACGTGCCCAAGGGCGAAGCGATGATCTCCGTGGAGGATCGCGGATTCAACTTCGGCGACGGCATCTATGAAGTGGTGCGCGTGATCGAGGGAAAGCTCTTCGCCTGGGATGCGCACGCCGCGCGTCTCGCGAATGGCCTCGCGGGACTGCGCATCAGCGGCTCCGGCGTGGACTCGGCGACGCTGCGCGCGGTCTGCGAGAAGCTCGTCGCGGACAACGGGTTCGCGAGCGGCGAGGCGACGGTCTATCTGCAAGTGTCTCGCGGCACGGCGCCGCGGGTGCACCACTTCCCGGGCGAGAACGTCTCGCTCACGGTCTACGCGGCGGCATCGGCATTCAAGCCGAACTTCGCGATGCGCGAGAATGGCGCGAAGGGTATCACCTACGCGGATGTGCGCTGGGCGCGCTGCGACCTCAAGACGGTGAATCTGCTGGGCGCGGTGCTCGGCCGGCAGGCCGCAGCCGAGGCGGGCGCGTACGAGGCGATCTTCCATCGCGACGGCATGGTGACGGAAGGCGCGGCGACGAATGCGTTCATGGTGACGGGTGGCGTGCTACGCACGTATCCACTCTCGAACTACATCCTGCCGGGCATCACGCGTGCGCTGCTCGTGGCGCTGGCGCATGAGCTGAGGATCCCGCTCGACGAGCGGCCGGTGACGCTTCGCGAACTGCCGTTCGTGGACGAACTGTTCGTCTGTGGGACGACGACGGATGTGCAGCCGATCGTGGAGCTGGATGGGAAGGCGATCGGCAACGGAAAGCCCGGGCAGATCACGGTGCGGCTGCGGGAAGCGCTCGCGGTG
>JANOTV010000203.1:0-17748 GCA_031416495.1 Gemmatimonadota bacterium | reverse complement strand
CGCATCGTCGTCGACGGCGTCCCGATGCCACGGGCGCGCGTGACCGCATGGCTCGAGCAGTGGGAGCCCGAGCTGACGCGGCTCGGCGCGACCTTCTTCGAGGCGACGACGGCGATGGCGTTCGACCTCTTCGCGCGCGCCGAGGTGGACGTCGCGGTGATCGAGACGGGGCTGGGCGGCCGGCTGGATGCCACGAACGTGGTCTCGCCGCTCGTTGCAGGGGTCACCGGCATCGCCATCGACCATACCGAGTACCTTGGCGACACCCTCGAGGCGATCGCCCCCGAGAAGGCCGGCATCTTCAAGCGCGGTGTCTGTGCAGTGGTCGGCGAACCGGGGCGGCAGATCCGCGAGCTGCTCCAGTCGGAAGCGCTGCGGCTGGGTGCGGCGCCGGTGCGAGTGGTCGCCGAGGAGGGCGGGGCGGAGCAGATCGTGGTGCACGCGCGCGGGACGTCGTTCGACTGGGTGATGGTCGGCGGCTCGCGGCAGGCGATCACGACGGGACTCCCAGGCTCGCATCAGGCGCTGAACGCGATGACCGCCCTCACGATGCTCGATGCTGCTCCGGGCGCCCTCCATGTGCCGGTCGCCGAGGCGGCGGCGGCGATGGCAACGGTCAGGCTCCCGGGACGGTTCTCGCGTCATGACCGCTGGATCTTCGACGTGGCACATAATCCCGACGGAGCCACCGTCAGTGCCCGCACCCTGCGCGCCGTGGCGCCCGAAGGGCCGGTGTGCGCCCTCGTGAGCGTGCTGGGCGACAAGGATTGGCGCGGCATACTGAGCGCCCTCGCGGGGGCGGTGGACCGGTTTGTCATCACCAACGCACCCACGGCGCCCGCGAGCAGGGCTTGGGTGGCGCGCGAGGCGCTCGACTACGCGCTCGCGCAGGGCTGGAACGCCGAGCTCATCGCCGATTTCGATGAAGCCCTGCGTATTGCGCCAACACGGGGAGCGACGGTGCTCGTGACCGGCTCCTTCCACACGGTGGGCGACGCGATGGTGCGGTTGCAGGTGTCTCCGACGACCGGGTAGCTTTGGTGGATGAGTGGAGTATCCCTACCTGGTTTTCGTGATTTCTATCCCGACGAGCTGGCCCGCCGTGCGCACATCTTCAGTGCCTGGCGGGCTGTAGCACGTCGGTACGCCTTTGTGGAGTACGATGGGCCGCCGCTGGAGCCCCTCGACCTCTACACGAAGAAGAGCGGCGACGAGATCGTCGGCCAGCTCTACAACTTCACGGACAAGGGCGGTCGCGCGGTCGCCCTGCGGCCGGAGATGACGCCGACCTTCGCGCGCATGGTCGCCGCGCGCGCGAATGCGCTGCGCAAGCCGGTGCGATGGTTCTCGGTGCCGCAGCTCTTCCGCTATGAGCGCGCGCAGCGCGGGCGCCTCCGCGAGCACTACCAGCTGAACGTGGACATCGTCGGCGAAGTGAGCGAGATCGCGGACGCCGAGTTGTTGTGCGTGGCACTGGATGTGATGAAGGAGCTCGGACTCACGTCGAACGACGTGAAGGCGCGTGTGAGCGACCGTCGCCTGCTGAACGGCGTGCTGCTCACGCTCGGCATCACGGAAGCGCAGTTGCCAGCCGTGTATGCGGTGGTGGACAAGATCGCACGCCAGCCGCGCGAGGTGTCCGAGCGAACGCTCACCGACGCGGGACTGTCTGCGGAGCTCGTCGAGCGCGTGCTCGCACTTGCTCGCGGCACGACGTTCGAGGCGCTGCAGGCGGAGTTCGGCGATTCGCCGCATGCGCGTGAGCATCTCGATCGCTTTGCGCGCTATCTCGCGCACCTCGACGCGCTCGGCGTGCGCGACTGGGTGCAGCTCGATCTCTCGATCGTCCGCGGCCTCGCGTACTACACGGGCATCGTCTTCGAGCTGTTCGACGTGCAGGGTGAGCTCCGCGCGATCTGCGGCGGCGGTCGCTACGACACGCTGCTCAAGGCGCTCGGCGGCGTCGACCTTCCCGCGCTCGGCTTCGGCATGGGCGACGTGGTGCTCGGCGAGCTGCTCACGGAACGCGGACTGTGGCCGGCGGCGATGCAGGACGCTGTGGACTTCCACATCGTCGCGGGGAACGGCGCGCTGCTGAAACCGTTCGGCGATGTGCTGCGACTCGTGCGCGCGCTGCGCGACGCGGGCTTCAGCGTGAACCATGGCATGAACGCCGAGCGGTACCTCTCGCAGGCGACGCGCAATCAGGTGGAGACCGCGCGCAAGGCGGGCGCGAGCGCGGTGATCTATTTCAGGGAAGACGGCGCCGTGGAGGCTTCGAGCCTCCTCGGCAAGATGACGGGGGCCGCGACGCACGCGGTGGAAGCCGGGGCGGCGCTCAGTAGTGACGCCCAGGCGATGCACGCGCTCGCGCAGTGGCTGCAGGCGCAGCGTGCGGCGGCAGGTGCAACCGGTTTTGACGAGAACACCAATGGCTGACGACAAGAAGCTCACGACCCGTGCCGAGGATTTCAGCGCGTGGTACAACGAACTCGTCCTTCGCTCCGAACTGGCCGACTACTCGCCCGTGAAGGGCTCGATGGTCATCCGCCCCAACGGCTACGGCATCTGGGAGCGCATGCAGCGCGCGCTCGACGACATGTTCAAGGCCACGGGCCATGAGAACGCCTACTTCCCGCTCCTGATCCCGCAGAGCTTCCTGCAGAAGGAAGCGAGCCATGTGGAAGGCTTCGCGCCCGAGGTCGCGGTCGTCACGCATGGCGGCGGCAAGCTGCTCGAGGAGCCGCTGATCATCCGGCCGACCTCCGAGACGATCATCTACCACATGTTCGCGAAGTGGACGCAGTCGTATCGCGACCTGCCGATCCTCATCAACCAGTGGGCGAACGTCGTGCGATGGGAGATGCGCACGCGCCTCTTCCTGCGCACGCTCGAGTTCCTCTGGCAGGAAGGCCACACCGCGCACGCAACGGAGGCCGAGGCGGAAGAAGAGGCACGCCGCATGCTCGGCATCTATCGAGAGTTCATGGAAGGGTGGATCGCGATGCCGGTGATCACCGGCCAGAAGACCGAGAGCGAGAAGTTCGCGGGCGCGGTGCGCACCTACTCGTGCGAGGCGATGATGCAGGACCGCAAGGCGCTGCAGGCAGGCACGTCGCACAACCTTGGGCAGAACTTCGCGAAGGCGTTCGATCTCACCTTCCAGAACGAAGCGGGTGAGATGGCGCATGCATGGAACACGTCGTGGGGCGTGTCCACGCGCATGGTCGGCGGGCTCGTCATGACGCATGGTGATGACAACGGCCTGCGTGTGCCGCCGAAGCTCGCACCGATCGAGATCGTCATCGTCCCGATCTATCGCAAGGACGAGGAGCGCGATCGCGTGGTCGGTGCCGCGCACAGGCTGCGTGACGAGTTGCAGGCCTGGACCGGCCGCGGCGCGACTGATCGCCTGCGCGTGAAGGTCGATGCCCGCGACGGCATCAAGCCAGGCGCGAAGTACTACGAGTGGGAACTGCGCGGTGTGCCGCTCCGGCTCGAGCTCGGTCCCCGCGACCTCGACCAGAACAGCGTGATGTCCGCGCGGCGCGACAATCGGGAGAAGGCGCCGCTGTCGATGGACGGACTGGCGCCGGCGCTCGCGAAGCTGCTCGAGTCGATCCAAAGCCAGATGTTCGAGGACGCGAAGGCGCGCCGCGATGCGGCGACCTATCGCGAGCCGATGGAGTACTCGAAGTTCCGGGAGCTCATGGACGGCGAAGGCGGCTTCGTGTACGCCGGCTGGAACGGCGATCCAGCCGTCGAGGCGAAGGTGAAGGAGGAGACGAAGGCCACCATCCGCCTGATCCCCGACGCTGAATTCCGCTCCGCCGACGCGCCGCGCATTTGCATGGTGACCGGCGAGCCCGCGAAGCATGAGGTCGTGTGGGCGAAGGCGTACTGACCGCGCTGCCGGTCGCGTTCTTCACGCGCACCGACGGCGCCCTGCACTGCGAGGGCGTGCCGCTGGAGCGCATCGCGCGCGAGGCCGGGACGCCCACGTACGTGTACAGCGCGAACACCATCCGCGAGCGATACGCGCGCCTTACGGCCGCGATCGGTGGCGTGCCGCATCGCGTGCACTACTCGCTCAAGGCGAACTCCAATCGCGCGATCCTCGAGGTCCTGCGCGCAGAGGGTTCCGGCGTGGACGTCGTGTCCGGCGGGGAACTCTTCCGCGCACTGCGCGCCGGTTTCCGCGGTGAGGACATCCTCTTCGGCGGCGTCGGCAAGACGGCGCGTGAACTGCGCGAGGCGCTCGACGTCGGCGTCAAGCTGATCAACGTGGAGTCGGAGGCGGAGCTCCGCCTGCTCTCCGGGATCGCCGATGAGATGGGCGTGATCGCGCCCGTCGGGCTGCGCATCAATCCCGAGGTCAGTGTCGAGAATGCGCATCACTACATCTCGACCGGCGAGCGCGGACACAAGTTCGGCATCGGCCTCGATGATGCGCTGAGGGTCGGACGCGTGGCGATCGGACTCCCGAACGTCGCACTGCACGGCCTCGACATGCATGTGGGCTCGCAGCTCTCGTCGCTCGTGGCGTATCGCGAGGGCACGGAACGTCTTGTGGCGGCCTCGCGCACGCTGCGTGACGAAGGCGCGCCGATCCGCTACCTCGATGCGGGCGGCGGACTCTCGGTGCCGTACACCGACGAGGAGCGGGAACCGGATCTCGCCGCGTACGGCGTGATCCTCTCCGACGCCGCGCGCGCTCTCGGCGACGTCGAACTGCTCGTGGAGCCTGGCCGCTACTTAGTGGCGGCCGCCGGAGCGCTCGTCACACGCGTGCTCTATCGCAAGCCGACGGGCGACAAGACCTATGTCATCTGCGATGCCGGCATGACGGAACTGCTGCGGCCCTCGCACTACGACTCGTATCACCGCATCGAGCCCGTTCTGGCGGTCGAGGGGACTGTCGTGGCCGACGTCGTGGGCCCCGTCTGCGAGAGCGGTGACTTTCTGGCGCTGGGGCGCGAGATTGGAGAGGTGCAGGCGGGTGACTTGCTGGCCGTGCAGACCGCCGGCGCCTATGGGTTCGTGATGAGTTCACACTACAACGCTCGGCCGCGGGTCGCCGAGGTGCTGGTGGATGGCGCGCGATGGGCGGTCGTGACCGCTCGCGAGGAGTATGATGACCTGGTGCGGCAGGAGTCCGCGAGCCCCCTCTGGAGGGAGACCTGATGCGTGTGGGCCTGATGGCGGATACCCACGACCGCGTGCCTGCGGTCGATGCATTGTTGAAGGAGATGCTGGCCCGTGACGTGAACTTCGTGCTTCACGCCGGCGACTATTGCTCGCCGTTCGCGCTCAAGCCGTTCCAGGACCACCACGTGGCGATGGCCGGCGTCTTCGGGCGCAACGACGGCGACCCCGAGGGCATCCGGGCCGCGGCGGAGCAGGGCATGGGCCAGGAGCTCTTCGAGTCGCCGCACAGCATCGCGTTCGGCACGTACAAGGTGCTGATCGTGCATGACATCGGCGATGTCGTCGAGCGCTCCATCCTCGCCCACGCCTTCGTCATCCACGGCAACACGCACCAGCAGGAGATGAAGGTCCGCGACAATACCCTGATCGTGAACCCCGGCGAGGCCTGTGGCTGGATCCACGGCGCGCCGGGTGCGGCGATCCTCGATCTCGACACCAGGAACGTCGAGTTCATCAAGCTTGATGGAGCGCAATGGAAGTGGTGAGCGAAGGTATGTCGCGAGTCCTGATCATCGATTGCGGCTCACAGTTCACGCAGCTCATCGCGCGCCGTGTGCGCGAAGCGCGCGTGTTCTCGGAGATCCATCCTCCGACGCGCTCCGTGGAGTGGATCCGCGAGTGGAAGCCGACGGCGATCATCCTCTCCGGCGGCCCCAGCTCGGTGACCGACGCGGGTGCGCCATCCTTCGATCCGGCGATCCTGGACATCGCACCGCTGCTCGGGGTCTGCTACGGCATGCAGTGGATCGCGCTCAACGCCGGTGCGCAGGTGCTCGGCGGCGGTCGCCGCGAGTACGGCCGCGCTGAGATGACGGTCGTCGAGCCGTCGGGGCTCTTCCAGGGCTTCGAGCCCGCCGAACGCTCCACCGTCTGGATGAGCCACGGCGATCACATCGAGTCGGTGCCGAAGGGCTACCTGCTCACGGCGATGAGCGAAGGCAATCCCGTCGTCGGTTTCCGCCATGAGACCAAGCCGATCCATGCCGTGCAGTTCCACGCCGAGGTCGCGCATACGGTGCGCGGCGCGGAGATCATCGGGAATTTCCTCTTCGGCATCGCCGGCTGCGTGCCCGACTGGACCCCCGGTCATTTCGTCGACCTCGAAGTCGAGCGCATCAAGCAGCTCGTCGGCGACCGTCATGTGATCTGTGGGTTGTCGGGCGGCGTCGATTCGTCCGTGGCTGCCGCCCTCGTGCACAGGGCGATCGGCGACCAGCTCACCTGCATCTTCGTGGACACCGGCCTGCTGCGCCTCCACGAGCGCGAGCAGGTGGAGCGCACGATGGGCCAGCACCTTGGCATCAAGCTCGTCACCGTGCGCGCGGAGGAGCGGTTCCTCACCGCGCTCGCCGGCCTCGATGACCCTGAGGCGAAGCGCCGCGCCATCGGCCACACGTTCATCGACGTGTTCGAGGATGCGGCCGCGGCCGCAGGGCAGGACGCGGCGTTCCTCGTGCAGGGTACGCTGTACCCCGACGTGATCGAGTCGGTGAGCGCGAAGGGCGGTCCCAGCGCGGTGATCAAGACGCACCACAATGTGGGCGGCCTCAAGCCGGACATGAAGTTCAAGCTCATCGAGCCGCTGCGCGAGTTGTTCAAGGACGAAGTGCGCAACGTCGGTCGCGAGCTTGGCCTGCCGGAGGAGATGGTCGGGCGGCATCCGTTCCCCGGCCCTGGGCTCGCAATCCGCGTGCTCGGCGCGGTGGACCCCGTGAACGTCGAGACGCTGCGCCGCGCCGACGCGATCTATCTCGAGGAGATTCGCACCGCCGGGCTCTACAACGAGATCTGGCAGGCGTTCGCCGTCTTCCTTCCGGTGCGCTCGGTGGGCGTGATGGGCGACGGTCGCACGTATGAGCATGTGATCGCGCTGCGCGCCGTCACGAGCACCGACGGCATGACCGCCGACTGGTATGCCTTCCCCCATGATGTGCTCGGCCGCATCTCGAGCCGCATCATCAATGAAGTGCCGGGCATCAACCGCGTCGTCTACGACGTGAGCTCCAAGCCGCCGGCCACGATCGAGTGGGAGTAGGAAGCCTCGGCCCTGATGGGATGAAGCGATGCGAGTAGCACGCGCCGAGCTGCGCCAGATGGTGCGCCTTGCGGCACCGATCGTCGTGGTGAACGTCGGCATGCAGTTGATGGGTCTCGTCGACATGCTCATGCTCGGGCGCGTCTCCGCCGCCGCCCTCGCCGCCGCCGGACTCGGCAACTTCTATTTCTTCGTCGTCGCGGTGGTAGGCATCGGCGTGCTCATGGCGCTCGATCCCGTGATCTCGCAGGCCGTTGGTGCGAAGGACGACGTCGGCATCGCGCGCGGCGTGCAGCGCGGCGTGATCCTCTCGGCGCTCGTGACGCTTGTGGTCTCGATCGCCTTCCTGCCTGCGGGCGCCGTCCTCGCGGCGTTGAACCAGCCGGCCGAGGTCGTGCCACTCGCCGAGGGCTACGTGTTGTGGAGCATCCCCGGGCTGCTGCCGTTCTTCATGTTCAACATGATGCGGCAGACGCTGCAGGCGCTCACGAGGATCACTCCGGTGGTGGTTGCGGTGGTGTTCGCCAACGTCGCGAACGTCTTCCTGAACTGGGTGCTGATCTACGGCAAGTTCGGGTTCGTGCCCGGCGGTGTGATCGGGTCGTCGCAGGCCACCGCGATCGCGCGGTGGATCATGGCGATCACGCTGCTGGCGGCCGCGTGGCGCACGTTGCGTCCCACGCTCGTGCCGTGGCTACCCGAGTCGCTCACGCTCGCGCCGCTCGCTCGCATGCTGCGGCTCGGGCTACCGGTGGGCATGCAGTTCTTCGCCGAGATGGGTGCGTTCGGGCTCGTGACCGTGATGGCTGGATGGATGGGCACCGCGACGCTTGCGGGTCATGAGATCGCGCTGAGCCTCGCGTCGATGACCTTCATGGTGCCGCTGGGCGTCGCCGGTGCGGCGGCCGTGATGGTGGGGCACGCCATCGGTGCCGGCGACGTGTCGGCATCGCGCCGCGATGCGAAGGCTGCGCTGGCCGTCGGAGTCGGCTTCATGGCGCTGATGGCGGTGGTCTTCTGGCTGGTGCCGTATCAGCTGGCGAACGCATTCACGTCAGATCCGACGACGCGCACGATGGCGGCGACGCTCATCCCGATCGCGGCCGTCTTCCAGGTGTTCGACGGCACGCAGGTGATCTCGTCGGCGGTGTTGCGCGGGGCAGGGGACACGCGCGTGCCGATGATCCTGCACGCGCTGAGCTTCTGGGCGGTCGGGATCCCGCTCGGCGCGACCATCGCATTCAAGTTCGATGGTGGCGCGCCGGGGCTCTGGTGGGGACTCACGGCCGGGCTGGCGGTGGCTGCCGTGCTGCAGGTGCTTCGCGTGCGGGTGAAGCTCGGCGCGGAGCTGAGGCGGGTCGTGATCGACCATGAGACTGATCGCGACTCCACCAGCGCTCGGTAGGCACTGCTCCGCACCCGCAGCTACACGAGCATACCGGCCAGGCTCGCCGACATGAACGCCGCGAGATTGCCCGCAATCATCGCCCGCAATCCCAGCGCCGCGATCTCGCCCTTTCGCTCCGGCGCCAATCCACCGATACCGCCGATCTGGATCGCGATCGAGCTGAAGTTGGCAAAGCCGAGCAGCGCGTAGGTCAGGATGATCGCGCTTCGCGGCTGCAGCACCTGCCCAGCGCTCAGGTCGGCACCGAACTGCGCATACGCCACGAACTCATTGAGCGTCGCCTTGATGCCGATGAGGCTGCCGACATATGCGGTGTCCGCCCACGGCACGCCCATGACCCAGGCGAGCGGACGCAGCAGGAAGCCGAGGATCCCCTGCAGAGTGAGTCCCTGGAATCCGAACAGTCCGCCCGTCCATCCGAGCAGGAAGTTGAGCAGAGCGACGAGTGCGACAAAAGCCATGAGCATCGCGGCGACGTTGATCGCGAGTTGCACGCCCTGCGCGGCGCCGTTCGCTGCTGCTTCAATGACGCTCGACTCACCGCTGTCTGCGCCGATCTTCGGCAGGCGCCAGCGACTCCGCTTGGCCGCGACGTCAACGTTCAGCGGGACCGCGGCCTCGGCTCCCGCGCTGGTCAGAGGCTTTCCCGTCTCGGGCAAAAGGATCTTGGAGAGCACGAGCCCTGCGGGAGCGTTCATCACACTCGCGGCGAGCAGATGCGCCGCGATGCCGGGGAACAAACCAGAGAGCATTCCCACGTAGGCCGCGAGCACACCGCCGGCCACCGTCGCAAAGCCACCGACCATCACGGTGTTCAGCTCGGACTTCGTCATCGTGCCGATGAACGGCTTGATGAGCAGCGGCGCCTCGGTCTGTCCCATGAAGATGTTCCCCGATGCAGAGAGTGTCTCGGCTCCCGACGTACCGAGAGTCCTCTGCATCACCGACGCGAGTCCCTTCACGACGAGCTGCATCACGCCGAGATAGTACATCACCGACATCAACGCCGAGAAGAAGATGATCGTCGGCAGCACGTTGAAGGCGAAGAAGGCTCCCGTCTGCGCCACAAGCCCCACTGACGAGGGTGCGATCGCACCTTCGACCGACGCGAGCGGGACGCTCGACACGACGGGGACGCTCGATTGCACAAGGTTGCCGAAGACGAAGCGCGCGCCCTGTTCCTGAAAGCCGAGAAGACCGGTGATGGCATCGCCGACGGCCTGGAAGATGGCTCGGCCAATGTCTGTCTTGAGGATCACGACACCGAACAGCGCCTGCAAACCGAGTCCGGATGCGACGAGACGCCAGTTGATGTTCTTGCGGTCATAGGACATCGCGACGGTGAGGCCGAGCATCGTGGCGATGCCCAGCAGTCCGACGAGGCGGTCGGCCATCGGCGTGTCGAGTCCGGCTCGCGCATCGGCGAGACGTTCGGCGGCGGACTGCAGCAGGAAGGATCCGTGCGCGGCGGCACTTGCGAGCATCAGTGATCTCCGGGGACACCGTCGGGGTGGTGCTGAGGGAACGCAGCGGGGAAGCTACTGGGCCACACCGGGAGGCGCGAGCGGTTGTTCGGTCTGGCGGTCACGGAGGACCAGCGGACTGCAGCGAACTCTGCCACGCTGAGAGCAGCCGCCGATGCTTCCGGAGCAGACGCTGATGTCGCGTCTCCGTCGCCCCGGCTTTCGCTCGTACGAGGAGCGCGAGGCGCTGCCGCTCGGCTGGCGGCCAGGCTTCGAGATCGTCCACGAGGTCGAGTGGAAGTGCCCAGAGATGGAGTACATGCTTCTCAGCGGCCGTCCATCGATCACGACTGGCGGGCGATTCGACGCTTCGCATCACGGCGCGCACGCGGCGCAGTGCATGCGACATGGCACGCGCGCGATCGCCATCATGGCGCTGCACGACCAGCCGCTGCGCGGCCTCGGTCAGCGCCGAGGTGTCGATCACCGGACCAGCGGTGTCACGCAACACCAGCTCGAGCCCCGCTTCCACCAGTTCGAGCAACACCGGTCTGGGCACCGCATATCCAGAGCGTCGCGAGAGCCGGCCGAACTCGCGCTCGGCGACGCGCCGCAGAGCCGGCGTCATGGGACGGAAGCCGAGCCGGTAGTAGAACCAGTAGGCGCCCGAGCGAAGTCCTTCGGCATTGCCGTGCCCGAGCTGGTAGTTCTCCGCCTCAAAGCGATCAACGCGGAACT
This sequence comes from Gemmatimonadota bacterium, assembly GCA_031416495.1. Taxonomy (GTDB): domain Bacteria; phylum Gemmatimonadota; class Gemmatimonadetes; order Gemmatimonadales; family Gemmatimonadaceae; genus Pseudogemmatithrix. The sequence goes on along the minus strand of JANOTV010000203.1, from coordinate 6,896 downwards.
CGCTGCGGTAGAGCCGGAGCAGCTGCGCGAAGCACCAGGCGGACTCTCCACCGCGCTGTGCGGGGAACACGTTGATGCCGATCTTCGAGCGGCCCGGGAATATCCACGCGCCGCCATACGCGAGCGGCACGCCATTCCGGAACGCCATGAACCCGACGTAGCTGTCGAAGGCGAGTCGGTGCGACGCTGAGAGTGAGTAGAGGGCGATGCGCAGGCCGCGTCCCATGTCGAAGAGCGACGCCGTACCGGCGTGCGTGACGGGATCAGTCTCGCGCTCCATCGTGGCGAGCACCGTGCGCGCCGTGTCGATCAGTCCCTGCGCTGCCGCGGCACTCAGGCGCACCGGTCGGGGAGCGGGCATCGATGCGATGGCCGCGACGTCGACGCTACGTATTGCGCCAGCCCTGAGGAAGAACGTCGCGCCGGTCGGGACACTCACCTTCGTGACTGAGCATGTCGCGGCGGCACCATCGATGCGCACATACACGCGCAGCCGAGCGAAGAGATGCTCCCGCACGCGTTCGTCGGCGTCGAGCGCATCGAGGGCCGCCACGAGCAGTGAGATCCACCGGTGGCGCGAAGGACCGAACAGTGAGGCGAGCAGCTCGTCGGCATCGGCGACGGGCCAGTCGACGAGTTCCTCCTCCACCGGCAGCACGAGGGTGCGGAGCACGTCACGCACTTCATCGAGCGGTGCATCGACCTGTGTGAGTGTCAGATGGGCGGGCCACGTGCGAAGCAGCCAGCGGAGGAGGGCCAGCGAGTAGCTCCCCTCGACGGGCGCGCCGGCGATGCCGCTGTTGGTGAGCGCGTCGCCCGCGCGCGACGATGCAGTCTGCAGTTGCGCGGCGATCGCGGATACACGATCGAGCGCTGCGGATGCGAGCGATGATTCCACTTCGTCACGGGGATGCGCGAGTACGAAGAGCAGGAGCTCATGCCACTCGCGCAATGCCTTCGCGGAGCGGATCGGCCGTTCGCCTGCCGCCTGCAGGAGCGCCGTCCGTTCGGCGCCACCGCGGGTCATGAGTCGGCGCAGTGCAGCGACATCGGCAGTGCTGAGCACCGGTGCGCGTGGCGTCGCAATGCGCACCGACGTTTCGTCCATCACGGGTTGCGTCAGAGGCACCTCGCGCTCCGCCTTTTCGGAAGGTCGATCTCGCGTGACCCCTGCCGCTCGGACATCTGAATCCCCTCGTCTCCATCGAGAATCGCGCAACGTGCGACCGTGCGACCGTGCGACCGTGCGGGAGTATACGGCCGGGAGGCGGATCGTGTAATGGTGGAGGATCCGGGGTACGCGTGGAGCCCTCCTGAGGATAGAATCCATCGATGACATGCGCACCGGAGCAGGCGATGACGGACGATGTACACACACGCGCCACCGGTCGGGCACGCCTGCCGCGGTCCTTAGAGGTGTGTGCTCTCGCTGATGGCGATCGCCTGCAGCACCACCGGCCCGCATCTCCGATCTCTGGTCGGGCGTGAACGGCGTCGTCCGATGACATGGCTCGCGCGCCGACATGCCAGGGCGGCCATCCTCGTCGCCGTCTGGCTGCTCGCTGCATGGTACGTCGGCTCGCTGGTCGATCGCGGATGGGGCCCACCGGATGAGGGATTGCTCGGGCAGTCCGCCGAGCGGTTCCTCAACGGCGAACTGCCGCATCGCGATTTCGACGAGCTGTACACCGGCGGGCTGACCGTCGTGCACAGCGCGGCCATGTCGCTGATGGGCACCGATCTGCTGTCGTTGCGGATGGTGTTGTTCGGCGCAGTCGTGCTCTGGATCCCACTCATCTATCTCGTCGCGCGACGATTCGTGTCGCCACTGCCCTCGGCGGCGATGACCCTGCTCGTGGTCGCGTGGAGCGTGCCCGCATACCCGGCGTCGATGCCGTCCTGGTACAACCTCTTCCTCGCCACGGCGAGTCTGTGGGCGATCCTCCGGTTCGCCGAGACGTCGCGCTTGCGTTGGTCCTTCGCGGCCGGCATCTGTGGCGGTCTCTCCATCGCCGTCAAGATCACGGGTCTCTACCTGATCGCCGCCCTGCTCCTGACGATCGCCGTGCGCGCCTACTCGGCAACCTCGGAGGATGCTCAACGCGCCGCGAAGCCGCGCAGCGACATCGGCAGCGATATCGGCAGCGATATCGGCAGCGATATCGGCAGCGGCGACTGGAGGATCGGTCCGTGGGTGGGATTCCTGCTCGCCGGCTCGATGGTGGTCGCACTGCTCATGCTGCTCGCAGCACGAGCCTCCCTCGGCACGTGGCTGCTCCTTTTCGCCTCACCGGCGACGGCCTGCATGATCGTCGGGGTCGTCGCATGGCGATCGAGAGCGGCCGCATGGCGAGACCTCTGGCAGCCGACGCTGGCCCTCGCACTCGGCGTCCTCGTGGGAGTCGCCCCGCTCGTGGTGTACTTCGCGAGCCATGGTGCGATCGCCGATCTCTTCAATGGAGTGTTCGTTCTTCCGCGGAGTCGGATCGAGTTCGCCAACCGCGCACCGAACGCCACGGCCATCGTGTGGGCGATGCTGCTCGCGTGCGTCGTCGCGCTCGGTGTGCGCGTCCGTTCGCGCGCGCTCGGCACCGCGCTCGCGTTGCTGGTCGTCACGGCGGGCGCATGGTTGCTGCTGTATGGCCACCGCGTCGAGGGCCCAGGTGGGATCGGCGGTGGCAGCCCGGTCTATGCTGGCGTGGTCGGCTCGCTGGCTGGGATCCTGCCTTTCGTGGTCGCGTACTTCGCGTGGCTGTTGATGTCGGGGCGCATGAGCCAGATACCGCGTGCGCGAGTGACGAAGACATTCGCGGTCGTTGCCGTCGCGGCGTTCAGTGCGCTCGTCGCATTCCCCTATGCGAACGACCTGTACTTCCACTACACGGTTCCTCTGCTCGGACTCGCGGGCGTCGCGGTGCTGACCGCAAGCGCGCGCCCCATGGAGCCTCGCGCCGTGACGGCGCTGATGGCCGTGTACATGGTGTTCGCGCTGCTCCACGTCGCCGTGAAACCGACCGCGCTGCTCGCGGTGGATCGAGGAGGGCTGCGCGTCCCCGCGGCGGATAGCGCGGACGTGGAGGCATTCGTCAACCTGATGCGGACGCACGCACGCAGTGGCTTCACCTTCGCCACGCCCGATGCGCCGGAGGCTTATTTCCTGACGGGACTGCGCAATCCAACGCGGACGATGTACGAGTTCTTCGATCGCGCACCGGGCCGCACCGAGCGGATCCTCGAGGCACTCGATACGCATCAGGTTACGGTGATCGCGATCAACCACTGGATCATCTTCTCCGGCCGGCCGGAGCCGGAGCTGGTCGCGGCGCTGCAGAGTCGCTACCCGCATGCGGCTCGCGCCTGGCGCTTCACGGTACGTTGGCGCGATCCGGACTGACGGGGCGTCGTGGCGATTGAGTGCCGCTGTCCATGTCGGACGCGATCAGCCACGGACCGTCGGGTGAGCGACGAAGTGTGAGCGTGAACTTCCCCGCGTCCTCGGGCGACTCGCCAGGGGGAAAAGTCACGAGGAACAAGCGGAAAGAATCGGATTAAGCCAGAGCGATTCCTCGAAATTGAAATTCTCCTCCCTCCACTAAGTCGGGGCCGTTTCGGCGCCGCATCACTGGGGTACTGCGACTTGAATCGAGCTCGTAACTCCTTCGGCATCGACGTATTCGACTCGAATCCAACCTCCCGCGGTGATCGGGACTCCTTCTCCGGTGGCAGTCGCTTCTGAGACGAGCAGCTTGATCGTGAGGGTCCACTCAGGACAGGGTGGCGGAGGTACCCGATCATCATAGACGCACAAGGGCTCGTTGCTCATGCTCCCCGCAGAAGTCACCGAGGGGAAACGTTCGGCTCGTCGAACGGCCTCGGCCGTCGCCGCTCGCCCGACTGGAATCAGCAGGATGTACTCGGCTCCTTGGAGCGACGAGAAGATTCGAAAGCTCTCAAGCCGACCTGATACGAGCTCAGCGAGCCGTGATTGCTGAGCTACCGAGAGGACCGAAGAGGTCACGACCGCGATTCTTCGGCAAGACGTCCACGAGAATCGGAACGGAAAGGAGTTCGCTGGGTCGACATCAGTCAGGCAGTAGTCGGGCGCAACCAGAATCTTGGCATCGAATCCTCGACTCGTCAGCACGCGTACGGTCGTCGGGGCCCATGCGATGCTCGCTGTCGAATCAGTCGCGGTGAGCGAGATAATCCCGAAGGATGAATCGGTTGACAGAGAAAGGTTGAGGCTGGGTGGACGCGTAATCCGAAGCTGCACAGGCTCCGCACCGAGAATGGGCTCAACGCTTCCATTCGAAGTTGGGCTTGAGCACGCCAGCGCTATCGCACAGGCCGAGGCTCGACAGCATCGAAGTGCTACGGCGCGTGATCCGCAGGACCCATCATCACCCGGCTGCATGCAAAGGTACCGCGAACCGTCCACCGTTCTCGCTTCGCATTATCGAGGTAAGGGCCGAGCACGAACGTGCCGCTCCGCTGGTCGCGGTTGATGGTCACCGACGCGCTGCCAGAGTTGGAGAGCACGAGTTGATCCCACATGCGCTTGCCCTTCTGCCGGAAGATCCACGACTTGGCCACTTGGTTCGGGCCCAACACCCAGCTCTGTGGGTAAGTGTCCGGCCCTGCGTACCGGGCCGTGCGATCCCACGGATACCCGCCGACCTGCAGGCTGAGTTGCGTGTTGGGCGGCCCGCTGGTCGGCAGTCCCTCCGGGCCGAAGGCGGCATCGAAGTTCACCGTGTACGTGCCGAGTCGCTCATTGCGCGCACACCCTTGCAGGCGCATCGGCACCGCGACCCTGCGCCCAGGCCGCGCGGTCCTGCCCTGGTAGACGAACGGAAAGAACCCCGCTGTCCTGGACTCGTCGAAGGTGGCCGAGACGACTGCGCCCTTCAGCATCTCATAAGTGACGCGAACGGTGCCCGAGTCGCGTTGGGCGAGTGCGAGACGGGGCAGCAGGCAGAGCGTTGCCAGCAGCAGCGCGCGTCGCATCCGAGCCTTCACGTTGACGCAGGCCTCTAAAGGGAGAACGGCGTGATCTCACAGCCGCCGAACTTCCACGTGTCCCGTTCTCTTCCCACGCCCCAGATCGTGATGCCGGCCGGGCGCTCCAGTGCCGGCTCGATCACGAAGTTGAGGCGGCCGTCGCGTGCCGGTAACCTTCGCTCGCCCGGCACACGAGTGATGCCGTACTCCGGGCGGCCGCCCACCACACACTGTGCGAAGAAGTAACGGGCTGGGTCGTTGGCGAAGTAGATGTGCATGGCCCACCCGCCCGGGACGTCCGAACCGGTCATAATGATAGAGCCATACGGCATCTCCGCGGTGGCGTCGAAACTCGTGCGACCTTCGCTCGGGTACGCATCAGCCCTGAGATAGGACTTCGCGTCCATGTACGGACGCTGCGGCGTAAGCCAGATCGCCGTGCCGAACGCCGAGGGCCGCACCTGCACGCCGAGCTCGCGAAGGAGCCTGACCTTTACGGCCGTCGCGGAATCGGTCACTTCCGGCGGCGTGAAGTTGACGCCCACACGGTTGCGCAGGACTTGCCCTCGAATCGCGTTGTCGGCCGCCGCGCCAGTGGCGGACCCGACCGGTCTCGTTCCCGGCGCCGGTGTACGCCGAGCGGCGTCGGCGGCACCGGAGGACGACGTCGGCGCCGGATTCTTCGACCCGGCCGACGCCGGCATGGTGTTGCAGTCCCGCAACTGGGCAGGCGTCAAGTGGGCGTCCCGATCGCGACCGAACGTGCGCACCGCCCCGACCGCGCGCACCAGCGCCCTGCAGTTCGCCACCGTCGGGGCGGCCCATGGGGCTTCGATCCTGCAACGCGTTCCCGTGCAATCCCACCGCGACCCATTCACCACGACCTCGCCCTGTCGGCTCGCGGTTGTCGCGGTCAAAGCGGTGTAGCCGTAGCTGGGGATGGTGCGTGGTGTGTCTTGCGCCATGGCGGTTGGCGCGATCAATGGCACCGCGAGCAGTGCCAACAGGAGCGGTCGGCTCATTCCGTTTCCCTCAGCGGTCGTAGACCTGCGAGTGATGGATCGGGTACCGCCTACGCCTCACAGTACCGCGTGTGAGCGGTCCGCGCAAATGGAAGGTGAGCGCACGGGGCCGCCTTTCCGGAGGCTGAGTGTATAGTTGATCGTCGGGGTGTTCGGTTCCTTGAACACACGTGCGTTGTACTTGATTCGCTTGCGGCGGGGAACGGCGCTCGGCTGCGCCTCTTCAGGTCCGCTACCGCCGTGGCGGCGGGTTGACCCTGACGGTTCCGCCCGCTGGCTTAGCAAGCACCTCGAGCGGCTCCCACCGGGTGATGAGCCGGTCACGGCTGGCATCGAACCGGCCGACGCGCTGGCTGCGGTTGTTCGCCTCGTTCACGTCGCCACGCGTGCGGAGCGAGGCCGTGAGCGTGTAGTACTTGTCGCGCTCGAAGATGACGACGGCGTTGTCGCGCCGGTTCTTCAGCACGATGGTGATCACGCGCGACTCGCCCGGCGCCAGGCTGCCGGGCACCGGTGCCTCGGCGCGGAATGGACCGAACGCAGCGGTGATGTCTCTCATGATCGCCGAGCCCGAGGTCTGGGCGGGGACCGTCGACACCCCGCCCCTCGTGGGCCGACGTTCGCCCGCGTCTTCCTCGCGGCCGGCCTTCAGGGTGAAGCCGACGGCGCCCCGCGCTGCCCATCGCTCGGCGCCGCGATTGGTGACACGCGCCACCAGCACCAAGCCGTTTATCTGCACGGTATTCTTGGTGGCGTCGACATCCGCCTGGAACCCAGTGGCCATCCTCACATCGAGGCTGTCGATGACCAAGTCCGCTCCGGCTGCGAGCACCGTTCCCACCGGCGCAGTGGTCGGCCGCGTCGTGATTTGGG
>JANOTV010000202.1:0-2707 GCA_031416495.1 Gemmatimonadota bacterium | reverse complement strand
CGTGATCTACCAGGACGTCATCTTCGCCATCGACCAGGCGCGTGGCGCCGGCGTCAAGGTGATCGGCGTCCCGCCGAAGTAAGCGATCGAGCAGTGCACATCGGCGTCGAGCCGGGATGAGGTGAACAGATACGGCGGACGAACCTTTACCGGCTCGTCCGCCGTATCAGTCTTTGAGGCCTGCGCCACGCGCGCGCGACACCTATTCCAGTTCCAGACCCTACAAAACTATCTTTCGTTGCTGACCCACCTCGCAAGTCTCGATCCGCAGCAGCCGCGGCCTCGCCGTCCGCTCCGGCCCCTTCATGGGATACCGGAGAACGACGAGCGCGGGCCGGCGGGATTCCTCGTCTCGGCCGCGTTACATCTGCTCGTTTTGCTTATGCTCGCGCTGCCGGCGCTGGTCACGCGGCAGCTCAACACGCCGCTCGAGTCGGGTGGCGGTGGGCCCGGCGCAGCGGGTGGTGGCGGCGGAGGCACGGGAGGCACGGGCGGCGAAGCCGTGCGCCCCGAGCGGCTCCAATATCTACGGGCGGCGCCGATGGTCGCCCCGGTGACGCCGCCGGTGGTGCCGCCCGTGGAGCAGAAGGTCGAACCCGTCGTGAAGCCGCCCGTGGTCGTGCCCGAGACGCCGCCCATCGTGCCGCCAACGGTCACCGAGATCGCGCCCGCATCGGGCACCACGCGGCCGACGCCCGGCACCGGTGGTGGCAGTGGCAACGACGGGAGCGGTGGCACTGGACCGGGCAGTGGTGGCGGTGTCGGCTCGGGTGTCGGCACGGGACGCGGTTCGGGCAATGGTCCCGGCACGGGCGGCGGTGCGGGCGACATCTATCCGCCACAGGTGACCCACCTGGCCATTCTGCCCATTCCCGTGCCCGCGAAGGTGCGTCCATACAAGCTCATCGCGTACTTCGATGTGGACGAGAAGGGCAAAGCCACGCTGATCTCGTTCAATCCGTCGAAGGATGGCGCATACAACAGGAAGATCCGCGACATGCTCGCTGAAGTGCGCTTTCGGCCCGCCGTCCGACCGGATGGCACCGCCGTTCGCGACACGGCGTGGATCACGGCCGAGGCACCGCGCTAACGAGCGTTGAACGTCTCAGAAAAACACCGCGCCGGAAGGCGCTGATCATTACTGGCCGAGCGCTGCACCGACGGGTACTTTCACCGGGTCGCCGCTGGCCTTTCTCTTTTTTCTCCGTTTTCCGGCAGCGACCGTTCCATCCCCGCGACCGCACCCGTTCCCAGAACCCCGAGTCCCGATGGCTACCGTCAACGCTGCGCGCGCAGTGGAGTCCCCGGACGCGCCCGGCCCAGGCTTCGTCAAGGCGATGACCCTCACCGACGCGACGATGCTCGTCGCGGGTACGATGATCGGCTCAGGCATCTTCATCGTGTCGGCCGACATGTCGCGCACACTGGACTCGCCGTTCCTTCTGCTCATGGCGTGGCTGCTCACCGGCGTGATGACGCTGCTCGGTGCGCTCGCCTACGGCGAGATGGCGGCGATGTATCCTCGCGCCGGCGGTCAATACGTGTTCCTTCGCGAGGCGATGGGACCGCTGATGGGGTTCCTGTACGGCTGGACCCTCTTCGTCGTCATCCAGACGGGCACCATTGCCGCCGTGGGCGTCGCCTTCGGTCGCTTCCTCGGTGTGCTCTGGCCCGCGATCACGCCTGACCGCTTCGCGTGGTTCCCGCAGTTCGACGTGCAGACTGCTGGTGGCCTGATCGAACTCGGGCTCACGCCGCAGCGTCTCATCGCGCTCGTCTCCATCTGGGTGCTCACCTGGATCAACCTGCGCGGCGTGAAGGAAGGCAAATTCGTCCAGACCACGCTGACGATCGTGAAGACCGGCGCACTCGCCGCGCTCGTGATGCTCGGACTCACGGTCGGTCGCAACGCAGACGCGGTCGCGGTGAATTTCGGCAGCGGCTTCTTTGGCGACGCCGGCATTTTCGGCGCCGGCGGATTCTCCAGCGTCTTCGTGATCGCGTTCGGCGCGGCGCTCGTCGGGTCGCTCTTCTCGAGCGATTCCTGGCACGGCGTCACGTCGGCAGCGGCCGAAGTGAAGGATGCGACGCGCAACCTGCCGCGCGCGCTGATGCTCGGAACCGGCCTCGTGACGCTGCTCTACCTCATGGCCAATGTCTCGTACCTGAGCGTGCTGCCGTTCGACCAGTTGCAGAACGCGCCGCAGGACCGCGTGGGCACTGCCGTCGCCCAGGGCATCTTCGGACCGTCGGGTGCGACGCTCATGGCGGTGGCGATCCTCGTCTCCACCTTCGGCTGCAACAACGGACTCATCCTCGCCGGTGCGCGCGTCTACTGGGCGATGGCGAAGGACGGACTCTTCTTCAGGAAGGCGGGCACACTCAGCAAGACCGGCGTTCCTGCCTGGGCGCTCGTCGCCCAGGCCATCTGGACCAGCGTGCTCTGTCTCACCGGCACCTACGGCCAGCTGCTCGACTTCGTGATCTTCGCGGCGCTCATCTTCTACGCGCTCACCACGGTGGGACTCTTCCTGCTGCGCATCAAGCGTCCTGACGTGCCGCGGCCGTACAAGGCGATCGGGTATCCAGTGCTGCCCGCGCTGTACATCGTGCTCGCCTCCACCGTCGCGGTGCTGCTGCTCCTCGCCGACAAGACGCGCACGCAGGCGGTGTCCGGATTGGTCGTCGTGCTGCTCGGCGTGCCGGT
>JANOTV010000201.1:0-7295 GCA_031416495.1 Gemmatimonadota bacterium | reverse complement strand
GGCACGTCGCGCACGAGACTTCGCGGCGGTGGCGCAGGCCGGTGCAGCGGAGTCGGAGGGGAATCGGAGACGGTTTCCGGCGCCGTGCGTCCCGTCGGTATCGGGGCGGCACAGGCGCAAACGATCATCAGCCCCGCGAGTGCGGCGGGGCGGAGGAGTGCGACGTGTTTTCTGCGCGGAATATTGCGGGTCACGGAGTCCGGGAACTGTTTCGTAGTGGATGGGTGCTGCTGGTGGTCGTCGCGGTCTCTTCTATAGCCTGTGCTCAGTCCGGCGCGGGCAATCGCGGAGCCGCCGGCAGGTCGGCTGCGCGCGGATCGGCCCCGGTGCGTCCCGGAATCACCGTGCTCGTCGAGGACTCGATCGCTGTCATCGGCGGCATGCGGATCGCGGTGCTGACCAACCAGACCGGCGTGGATGCGAACGGTGTGCCTGACGTCGAACTCCTGCGTGACACGCGCGCGCAGCGCGCGGGCATCACGGTGGTGCGTCTCTTCTCCCCTGAACATGGCATCCGGGGCACGGAGGATCGCGAGAACCTGCCCAATACCGTCGACGAGAGAACAGGACTGGTGGTGCATTCGCTGTATGCGCGCGGCACGACGGCGCCCGCCGACAGCCTGCTCAGCGACATCGATGCGCTCGTGTTCGACCCGCAGGATATCGGGACGCGCACGTGGACGTATGTTGGCGTGATGGTGTATGCGATGCGCGCGGCGGAGCGCGCCGGGATCCAGTTCATCGTGCTCGATCGGCCCAATCCACTCGGCGGTCGTGCGGAAGCACCACTGCTCGACTCCGCACTCGCAGAAGCCGGCGATCCTTCGCCGCAGCGTGCAGGACAGGCTTACGCATTATATCGCGCGCCCCTGCGACATGGTATGACGGTGGGAGAACTCGCGCGGTTCTTCGCCGCCGAACTCGGCATCGACGTGAAGCTGCATGTGATGCCGATGACGGGATGGCGCCGCTCGATGTGGTGGGACGAGACCGGATTGCCCTGGATCGTGCCGTCGCCTGCGATGGTCTCGCCCGCGAGCGCGCTGCTGTATCCGACGCTCGTGGCGTTCGAATCGTCGAACGTCTCCGTCGCGCGCGGCACGGCATTGCCCTTCCAGCAGTTCGGCGCGCCATGGCTCGACGCCGCGCGCGTGGCGAAGGTGCTCGAGGAGCGCGGCCTCTCGGGCGTGCGGTTCGAGGCGACCCGCTTCACCGCGACGGGACCCACGGACGGGAAGTACGGCGGTCGTGCGATCCCTGCCGTGCGCATGGTCGTGCATGATCGCGATCGTGTACAGGTGGGCCGCGTCGCCGCCGCCATCCTCTCGGCGATCGACAGCCTGCACCCCGATTCACTGCGCATCACCGCCCGCGGGTTCGACCTGCGCTTCGGTTCGGCGGCCGCTCGCGAAGCGATCCGTCGTGGCGAGGATCCCGACGCGGTGATCGATCGCATGCAGGGTGAGCTGGTCGCCTTCGAGCGCGGGGTGCGGAAGTACCATTTGTACCGGTGAAGTGCTGAGTGACGACGCCCACCTTAGCCCTGACGCCGCACAAAAATGTTGCTCCGCTGAACACCCGTCCGTATCTTACGGGCAGTGGGAATGAGGATTCACCGCAGTTACCGTATCTTCCTTTACTGCAAGCGGTTACACCCGTTTGCTGAACACAGCGGACTGCCTCGATGCTCAAGCTTTTGCACGCGATCAAGCACGGGTATCTCCGGCTGATCGAGCCAGTGGCGGATTGGTTCATCCGCCTCGGCATTTCACCCAACGTCATCACGACGACGGGGACCGTGTGCGCATGTCTCGCTGGAGTCAGCTTCGCGAGCGGTCACATCTCCATTGCCGGCTGGACCCTCGGCATCTTCGCGTTCTTCGATGTCGTGGACGGCACCGTCGCGCGACGCACGGGCCAGGCGACCGACTTCGGTGCCTTCTACGATTCCACGCTCGATCGCATCGCCGATGGATTCCTCTTCGGTGGCCTCGCTTTCTTTTACGCGAGCAGCGAGATCCATCGGTCGATGACGATGCTGGCCATCGCGATGATCGGACTCATGGCGACGTTCCTCACCTCGTACACGCGCGCCCGCGCCGAAGCGTTCTCGATCGACATGAAGGGCGTCGGCATGATGGAGCGGCCGGAGCGCATCGCGCTGCTCGCCGCGCCGCAGGCGTTCTTCGGCCTCGCGCTCGACGGCTGGATCCTGCGCGCCGTGGTGACGCTGCTCGCGGTGACGGCCGTGCTCACCGTCGTGCAGCGCGTGAAGCACGTCGCGAACGTCACCCGGCTCCGCTCCACGACCACCTGATCGACTCACACTCCCCCTACATTCTTCGGTCCAGAGGCGCATGATCCGCCCTGCCGGTGGCAAACTCGGAATCCTGACGCCCGGCCTCGGGGCCGTGGCGACCACGTTCATGGCCGGGGTCGAAGCGGTGCGGAGCGGCACGGCGAAGCCGATCGGCTCGCTCACGCAGATGGCGACGATCCGCCTCGGACGCCGCGCGGAGAACCGCGCACCGCTGATCAAGGATTTCGTGCCGCTCGCAGCACTCGACGACATCGTGTTCGGCGCCTGGGATCCCATCTCGGACGATGCCTACACCGCCGCGAAGAAGGCCGGCGTGCTCTCGGCGCAGGACCTGGAGCCGCTCAAGGAGTTCCTCTCGGCGATCAAGCCGATGCCGGCCGTGTTCGAGCAGCGCTTCGTGACGCGCCTGCACGGCGACAACGTGAAGCAGGGCAGGAACAAACGCGACCTCGCGGAGCAGCTGCGGGCCGACATCCGGAAGTTCCGCGAGGTGAGCGGCGCCGATCGCATCGTCGCCGTCTGGTGCGCGTCGACCGAGATCTTCATCACGCCGGGCGAGGTGCATGCGAGCCTCGCGGCGTTCGAGAAGGGCATGGAGGACGATCATCCCGACATCGCGCCGTCGATGCTCTATGCGTGGGCATGCATCATGGAAGGCGTGCCCTACTGCAACGGCGCGCCCAATCTGGCGTGCGACACCGTCGCGCTCTCGGAGCTCGCGACCGCGCAGGGCGTGCCGATCTCGGGCAAGGATTTCAAGACTGGACAGACCTGGCTCAAGACCGTGCTCGCGCCCGGCATCAAGGCGCGCATGCTCGGCCTCAAGGGATGGTATTCCACGAACATCCTCGGCAACCGCGATGGCGAAGTGCTCGACGACCCGGCGTCCTTCAGGACGAAGGAAGAGTCCAAGCTCTCGGTGCTGCACGACATCCTGCAGCCGGAGATGTACCCGGATCTGTACAAGGACTTCAGCCACGTGGTGCGCATCAACTACTATCCGCCGCGTGGGGACAACAAGGAGGGCTGGGACAACATCGACATCGACGGGTGGATGGGCTACCCGATGCAGATCAAGGTGAACTTCCTGTGCCGCGACTCCATCCTGGCGGCGCCCCTGGTGCTCGATCTCGCCCTCTTCAGCGATTTTGCGCAGCGGGCGGGTCTCAAGGGCGCGCAGGAGTGGCTATCCTTCTACTACAAGAGTCCGCAGGTCGGCCCGGGGCTCCATGCCGAGCACGACCTGTTCATCCAGCAGACCAAGCTCAAGAACACCCTGCGTTACCTCATGGGCGAGGAGCAGGTGACCCACCATGAAGTGACCGAGGAGGACGACGGCTGATGCGTGTGTCATCGATGCGTTCGAGCAGCAGACTGATGGTGCGCATCCTCGCCGCGACCATCGGGGCCGCGGTGAGCTGTGCCCCGCCGCCGGCGGAGGACAACCTCATCCGCACGTGGACCGAGGACTTCGAGCTTCGCATCTCGTCGGACGTGTCGCCGCCGCGCGCCATCGAACGCATCATGTACACCGTGGTCGTGCGTGACAAGGAGACGCAGGAGCCGATCGCCGACGGCGAAGGGCGCATCTTCGCCACCAACGCCGATCGCAAGACGACCTGGAACGGCTTCACGTACGGCCCAGAGGTCGGCACCTACCGCGCAAACATCATGTTCGTGACCGCCGGCGAGTGGGCGATGGGCATTCAGTTCCGCCGCGATTCCACGTTGCCGCTGCAGCGCACGCACGACTGGCGCCAGGTCGTTCGCAACGAGATCATCCCCACATCGGGCGACACGACAACTCCCCCCACACCCTGATCGATGCGCCACTTCCATCGCACGACGCTGCATCCCGACGCGGCTCTCGAGACCGCCGACTCGTTCTTCCCGACGATCGGGCTGCGCCAGACGGCCGCGACCGGCCGCGCGCGCACCTTCCGGGGCATCGTCGGCACGCCGGAGCAGCCTGCGACACTCGAGCTCACCGTGCGCATGGAAGGCGGACACTACACCTTCGTCGAGGCCAACACCGACCAGATGGGTGAGAGCCGCCTCGACCGGAACGTGAAGAAGTATTTCGTGCTGTTGCACCAGCAGGTGCACAGCACGCATTCGTTCGCGCCGGCGTACTGATGGCGTCGCGTCCCGCGCGCCCCGCTCGCAAGGGCGCAGCGGCGAGCCTCGGCGAGCAGCTCTCCGAGGAGCGCAAGCTTGAGCTCTACTACTGGATGCGCCTCACGCGCACGCTCGAGGAACGACTCGCCGCCCTCTACCGCCAGACGAAGGTCGTCGGCGGCCTCTTCCGTTCGCTCGGCCAGGAAGCGGATGCCGTGGGCTCCGCGTTCGCGCTCGAGCGTCGCGACATCCTCTCGCCGCTCATCCGCAACCTCGGCTCGATGCTCGTGAAGGGCGCGACGCCGGTCGAGATCCTCAAGCAGTACATGGCCAAGGCCGACTCGCCGACGCGCGGGCGCGAGCTCAACATCCACTTCGGCGACACCGACCGCGGGTTCATCGGGCAGATCTCGCCGCTCGGCGACATGGTGCCGGTGATGGCCGGCGTGACGATGACATTCAAGATGCGCAAGCAGGACCGCGTGGGGCTCGTGTACGTGGGCGATGGCGCGACGAGCACCGGCGCGTTCCATGAAGGCATCAACTTCGCCGCGGTGCAGCGTCTGCCGCTCGTCGTGATCGTCGAGAACAACGGGTACGCGTACTCCACGCCGACATCGAAGCAGACCGCCGCCGCGCAATTCGTGGACAAGGCGATCGGCTACGGCGTGTACGGCGAGCAGGTGGACGGCAACGATGTGCTCGCCGTCTACGATTGCACCAGGCGCGCGGTGGATCGCGCGCGCGCCGGTGAAGGCGTGTCGCTGCTCGAGTTCATGACGTATCGCCGCAAGGGGCACGCGGAGCACGACAATCAGTCGTACGTGCCGCCGGGCGAGATCGACCAGTGGGCAGAGGAGAACGATCCGCTCGACCGCTTCAGGCGCGTGCTGCTCGATCGCGTGAAGGTCGGACAGTCGGTGATCGATGCGATCGATGCGCGCGTATCGAAGGAAGTCGACGAAGCGACGGATATGGCCGAAGCGTCGCCGTTCCCCGAGCCGCACGATGCGCTCCTCGGCGTGTACGCCGACCCGCCGGCCGCGACGCCGCTCTGGTATCGCGAAGGCGCGGACGCCTCGTCGCTCGGCAAGGAGCGCGCGGAAGGATGGGGCACGTGGGACGCCTCGAAGGGAGGTCCGCGCTGATGTCAGCGACCAATGGCGAGATCACCTACCTCGAGGCCATCCGCGAGGCGCTGTTCGAGGAGATGGAGCGCGACCCGAACGTGTTCATGCTCGGCCAGGACATCGGCGCGTTCGGCGGCGCATTCAAGGTCACCGACGGACTGCTCGCGAAGTACGGCGAGGACCGCGTGATCGACTCGCCCATCTCCGAGATCGCGATCGTCGGGGCGGCGGCGGGTGCGGGGCACATGGGCATGCGGCCGGTGGTCGAGATGCAGTTCATCGACTTCATCGCCAACGCGTACGACATGCTGACCAACTACGTGGCGACCGCGCGGTATCGCGCCTTCCTGCCGTGCCCGATGGTCGTGCGCGGACCGAGTGGCGGCTATGTGCGCGGCGGTCCGTTCCATTCGCAGAATCCGGAAGCCGGCTTCATCCACACGCCCGGCCTCAAGGTCGTGTATCCCGCGACCGCCGAAGACGCGAAGGGGCTGATGAAGGCGGCGATCCGCGACGATGACTGCGTGCTCTTCTTCGAGCACAAGTACCTGTATCGCCGCATCAAGGGCGTGATGCCCGCGGGCGACCATCTGGTGCCGATCGGCAAGGCGCGTGTGGCGAGGGAGGGGAAGGACCTCTCGATCATCACGTACGCGGCGACGGTGCACAAGGCGATGGACGCCGCGGCGCGCCTCGAGGCCGAGGATGGTCTCTCGGTGGAGGTCATCGACCTTCGCACGCTGAGCCCGCTCGACGACGAGGCGATCTTCAACACCGTGCGCAAGACCAACCGCGTGCTGATCGTGCACGAGGACACGCGCACCGGCGGCATCGCGGGCGAGATCACCGCGCGCATCAACGAGACCTGCTTCGCGCATCTCGATGCACCGGTCCTGCGCGTGACGGCGCACGACATCCCGCTTCCCTACGCACCGGCGCTCGAGGACTTCGTCCTTCCGCAGGTGGACGACATCGTGCTGGCATCGCGCCGGCTCGCGGCCTGGTGATGACGACTCCCGGAGATCCCATCGACAGTTCAACGGAAGGCACGGGGCGGCCATCGGCGGTCCGTGTGGTGGCGATCGGCTGTTTCATGGCCTGGATCGGCGCATTCTCGGGCGCGATGATCGGCGTCCTCGCCTCCAAGGCGGTCGCGTCGTTCGGCAAGATGCCGCCCTGCGAAGGCATTCCGTCGTGCGATTGGTACATTTATGCGGCGGTGGGGGGCGCGATCGGCGCGATCTCCCTACCGTGGCTCGTGGTCATGGCGCTGTTGCGTTCCGGCAAGGACGCAGCGCCAGGCAACGATTGAACCGACCGATGTTCTTTCCAAGACGTCCTGACAAGCACTGACCGAGGTTGCTGACGTGGCCCGTGTAGACGTGATCATGCCCCAGATGGGCGAATCCATCGCCGAAGGGACGTTGTCCCGGTGGCTGAAGAACGTCGGCGACGAAGTGAAGCGTGACGAGCCCATCTTCGAGATCTCCACCGACAAGGTCGATGCGGAGATCCCGGCGCCGTCCGCGGGCATCCTCGCCGAGATCATCGTGGGCGAGGGAATCACGGTGCCGGTGAACGCGCTCGTGGCGCGCATCGAGACGGACAAGAGCGCGCCGATCGGCGCGTCGGCGAGCGCGTCGGCGAGCGCGCCGGCACCTGTGGCTGCCGTGGCGCGGCCGGTGCCTCCGTCCGCATCCGCCGCGCCGTCCGCGTCCGGATCCGTT
>JANOTV010000200.1:0-2478 GCA_031416495.1 Gemmatimonadota bacterium | reverse complement strand
GAGGTGGGATGTCACCCCTCACACCTCCCGCCTCTCACCTCTAACCTTATGACAACACCCACTCTCCGGATTTCCGATGATCTGCCGCACGCTGCCCCGCGCCGCCCGCGCCGCTCTCCTTGCTTCGGCGCTCGGTTGTGCCGCGGCCACCAATGAGCCTGCCACGCGCAGGCCGGGCCCTACGACGCCCATCATGGCGCAGCAGTTGCTCGCTGTGCTCGCGCATGATTCGCTCGAGGGCCGCTACACCGGCACCGAGGCCGCCATGAGTGCCGCGCGCATCATCGCGGACCGCATGCGCGCGATCGGCCTCGAGCCACTTGGCGACGCCGGCTACCTGCAGCGCGTGCCCATTTACGCCGTCGCCTCTGCGCAGCCCGGCCGCCTCGAGCGCCCCATGCTCGCGCCGAGCTTCGCCGCGCGCGACACGTTCTCCGTGAGCCAGCACCGGCCTGCGGCCAATGTCATTGGCATGCTGCGCGGCTCCGACCCGGCGCTGCGCGACGAGTACGTGATCGTCGGCGCGCACTACGACCACATCGGCATGAACGCCGCCGCCGCCGTGCTCGGCGACAGCATCTTCAACGGCGCCGATGACGATGCGTCCGGCGTGGTTGCGATGCTCGAGACGGCGCGTCAGCTCGCGACCGGCGTCGCCCCCAAGCGTTCGGTGCTCTTCATCGCCTTCACTGGCGAGGAGAACGGCATGACGGGCACGCGCTGGTACATCGGCAACCCCGTGCGGCCGCTGGCGCAGACCGTCGCGGACGTCCAGATCGAGATGATCGGTCGCCCGGATTCACTCGCCGGCGGTCCGGGCAAGGTGTGGCTCACGGGCTATGAGCGCTCGACGATGGGTGAGATGATGGCGGCCGCGGGTCTCGCTGTCGTCGCCGACCCGCGCCCCGCGCAGAACTTCTTCTCGCGTTCGGACAATTTTCCGTTCGCTCGCATCGGCATCCCCGCCCACACCATCTCGAGCTTCAATGGCCACGCCGACTATCACCGCGTGAGCGACGAAGTGGATGAAGTGAACTTCGCGCACCTGAGCGCCGTGATCAACGAGACCGCGCGGGCGGTGCGGGTGGTGGCTGACGGGCCGCGGGTGAAGTGGAAGGCTGGGGGGAGGCCGTAGAACTGCAGGTGGAAGGTGGAAGGTCACTGCAACGACGTCCACCGCCCACCTTCCTCCCTAAAACCTCGAACTGCTGCTTCCCCAACTCCCCGCCAGTCCTCGCAGCGCACTCCAGCTCACGACGCCCAGCGCGATCAGCATCGCGCCCACCACGGCGAAGATCAGTGCCCAGGCTGGCTCTCCACTGCTCGTGCGCAGCAGCTCCACGAGCAGGCCCCCAGCAAGTGGGCCCGCGAGGAATCCGAACGAGCCCGCTACCTGGAACACGCCGAACAGTCCCTCGCCCGCGCCGCGGCGCGCGAACTCGCTCACGAGCACGAGGCTCGGCGCGAACATCAATGCGCTGAGAATGCCGGACACCACCATCGCCACCGGCAGCGCGGCGAGCGGCAGGATGCCATAGCTTGCGTAGACGAAGCCGAAGAGGATGTTCGAGACGATGATCGGGACGAACCAGCCCACGCGGTCGGTGAGCTTTCCCGCCGGCCAGCAGAGCGCCGCGAAGGGGAGCAGAAAGAGTGACATCAGCATCCCCCGCGACGCGGCGTTCACGCCATGCACCTGCGTGAGGAAGAGCGTGAACGTCGAGACGAACACGCCTATGAGGAACCGGTCGGCAAAGCCATACGCGAGCGGCATCCAGCTCGCGACCTGCGAGCGGTCCCAGCGATAGCGCTGCGAGGGCGACCTCGGCGCAGCCTCGCGCTCCGAGGCGGGGATCATCAGCGACGCGAGCGCAGCGACGACCAGCAGTCCCGCGCCCACCGAGTATACGAGCATCGGGTCGCGGTCGATCAGCACGCCGCCCAGCGGCGCACCCACGCCCACGCCCACCATCAGCGCCGACGCGACCACGCCAAGTGAGGCGCCGCGTCGCTTTCCGCCTGCGCGGTTCGCCAAGATCATGAGGAAGGTCACCGCGGGCAGGTGCGCCGCACCGTCGAGCGCGCGCCATGCGAAGAGCGCCGTGAGCGAACCCGCCTGACGCATGCCGAGGAAGGCTGTGGCGTTCACGAGCAGCAGCGCGAAGACCCACCAGCGCGTGGACGGCAGCTTGCGGTGCAGCACCATCGCGATCGGCACCGCGATGATCCCCGTGAGTTGGTTCATCGAGACGAACAGGTGCGCCTGGAAGAGCGTGCCGCCATGCGCATCGACCACGAGCTCCGTGAGCCCAGGCACGAGCAGCGTGATCGGAACGAGCGTCAGGAAGGTCGCGAGCGCGATCGCGCGCAGCGCGCGGGGAGGTTGCGGGGCCACGCGTGGAAACTAGTCGCCAGTACCCGTGAATCCGAGACGGATCAGGGGCTGATCGGCGCTCGCTTTTCTACTTGAATCCATCC
>JANOTV010000199.1:0-7465 GCA_031416495.1 Gemmatimonadota bacterium | reverse complement strand
GAGCACCGTCTGGTGGGGGCGGAAGATCGCCGCCGGCGCCTCCATCAGGCGGCCGATGCTGTCCTCGTCGAAGGCGAGGTTGATCGACCACTGCAGCGTGTGGTGCGAGGGCGCGGCGGGGAAGCGCGACGAGCGCCGGCTCGGCTCCATCTCCGGGATGATGTCGCCGGCGACCGCGGGACTCACGCGCTGCAGCGCATCGATCACCGTCGCGTTGTCGAACTCCTCGAGCACCTCGGCGGCCTCGATCGGGCCAAGGCCCGAAATGCGCATGGCGAGGTGCTCGCCGTCCTTCGTCAGATCATCCACAGCCTGCTCCGGTTCTCGTGTCGGGGGGGAAGATGCGACGAAAGCGGTGCATCGCGCTACCGGCGATGCGCTCAATGCGGAGAATCACCCGGATCCTGAACGCCGGCGGCCCTTCTGTCGTATGTTGAGCGGGTCATGAAATCCTTTCCCCGAGTCCCCACGACGATGCGAATTCTCAAGAGTCGCGCCATCCGGTCCGGCTTCGTGCCAGCGGTCCTCATCGCGCTTGGATCAACTCTCTCCGTGCCGGCGGCCGCGCAGGGCGGTGGCTTCGGCCAGAACCAGGCGCCCCGCGACACCGTGCGCCGCGTGCATATCGTGCCCGGCCAGCGAGATGGCACGAGCATGTTCCCGCTCGCGAACTACAAGGAGATGCAGCCGAAGCAGTGGGGCGTGATGGATTTCGAGCACTACCACACGACCGTCGAGTTCAACTACTGGATGGAGCGCTGGGCAAAGGAATATCCGGACCTCGTGGAGATGTACGAGGTCGGTCGCTCGTTCGGCGGCGCGCCCATCTACCAGCTCACCGTCACGAACAAGAAGACGGGCAAGCACACCGACAAGCCGGCCGCGTACTTCGAGGGCGGACGCCACTCCGGTGAGATCACGTCGAGCGAGAGCATTCTCTGGCTCGCCTGGCATCTGATCGAGAACTACGGCAAGGATGCCGCCGTCACCAAGCTGCTCGACGAGAAGGCGCTGTACCTGCGCATGAACAACAATCCCGACGGCGCGGACATGTACAAGCTGACCGCGCAGGCCAACCGCAGCTCCGTGCGCCCGGTGGACAACGACGGCGACGGGCTCTTCGACGAAGATGCGGGCGAGGATCTCGACGGCGACGGCCACGTGCGGCAGATGCGCAAGTTCGTCGGCGCAGGGAAGGGCAACTCGGTCGTGGACACGATGGACGCCAAGGGCCGCCTCATGCGCGGCGTCGGCATGGGCGATGGCGATTACATGATGTATCAGGAAGGCATCGACAACGACAAGGACGGCCGCTACAACGAGGATGGCGTCGGCGGACTCGACCTGCACCGCAACTATCCGTACAACTGGCGTCCGATGACCGAGGCCACTGGCCGCGGCTACACGCAGTTCGGCGCTGGCGAGTACCCGCTCTCGGAGCCCGAGACGCGTGCCGTCTTCCTCTGGCAGCTCAACCATCCGAACATCAGCGTCACCAACTCGATGGACACGCAGGTGCCGATGCACCTGCGCGGCCCGTCCACCTGCGAGGAGAAGGAGTGCGTTTTCCCCTCGGACCTCAAGCTGATGCACTACTTCGACTCCGTCGGTCTCGCGACGACGAACTATCCGTGGGCCGGCGATGTGTATCGCACGTTCGCGATGCGCTTTGCGCTGCCGGGGCAGGGTGAGCCGCAGCCGCTCTTCGGCCATGGCCCCGACTTCGGCTATTTCCAGATGGGCCAGATCTGGTACGGCGATGAACTCTGGAACGGCGGCCGCGAGCGTGACTACAACGGCGACGGACGCTGGGACCAGTACGAAGTCCTGCGCTACTGCGACGAGGAGTTCGTCGGCGCCTGCATCCAGCCCTGGACCAAGGTGATGCACCCCGACCTCGGCGAAGTGGAAGTCGGTGGCTACAACCCCAAGTTCTACTCGCAGAATGGTCCGCCGCAGGTGATCGGCAAGTGGGCGAAGAACCAGGCGCTCTTCAACCTCGCGATGGCGATGGAACTGCCGCGCGTCGAGATCACCAACGTCGTCCTGTCGAAGGTTCGCGCGTCGGCGGACTCGGCGACGCATGAGGCGCGCGTCACCGTGCGCAATCATGGCCGTATCCCGACCGCGCTCGAGCAGGCGAAGCGCGTGAAGGCAGTGCCCGAGGACATGCTGACCATCTCGGCAGCGCGCGGCTCGCAGGCGCGCGCGATCGGCCGCCCGCAGCGCTTCTTCCTTGGCAGCTTCGAGACGAAGGTCGTCACCATCCGGCTGATCGTGCCGGCCGGAACCGAGGCAACGATGACTGCACGGCTGACGAGCACCCGCGGCGGTGTGTCTGACCGCGAGGTGCAGATCCCGCGGTAGTTCCTGCAGGACGAAGGACGGGCGTCGCCGCGAACCTCGCGTCGACGCCCGTTGTTTCGTTGCCGACTGACTATCTGCGCGCGACGGCGAACCGGGAGTCGAGCCACCGCTCGAGCGTCGCGAACACGGGCTCGGCGTCGATCTCGTTGAAGATCTCGTGGTAGGCGTCGGGGAACCGGTGCGCCTCCACCACGCCAGCCGGAGCGAGCGCAGCGAACGTCGCGCTCCCGGCGGGCAGGACGAGATGATCATCTCCCGCCCACATGAGCAGTGTGGGCACCTTCCACGACGACGCGCGCGAGAGCACATGCGCGCCGCCCTCCATGAGCGTGCGCACCAAACGGCCGGACACGCGATCGTGCACCAGCGGATCCTCCTTGTACGCGCGCACGACCGCGGGGTCATGCGATATCACCGACGGGTCGAAGCCGTTCGGGATCGCAAGATTCGGCACGAACGCGAGCGAGAGGATCAGCTGCATGCGCTGCCAGCCGGTGAGGTCCGCCGCAAGCGCGGGTGACGACATCACGAGCGCGTCCACGGGCCGCACGGCATCGGCGACGAACTGCGCGACGATCAGGCCGCCCATGCTGTGGCCGAGGAGCGTGAACGGCGTGCCGTCGGTGGGACGCACGGCATCGACGACCTTCGCGAGGTCCTGCACGAAGTCGTCCCTGTTGCGCAGCACGCCGCGCGAGCCTTCTGACCGGCCATGACCGCGATGGTCGTACGCGACCGGCAGGAATCCCCTGGAGCGCAACCGCGCGGCGACATGCTCGTACCGCCCGCTGTGCTCGCCGAGTCCGTGCACGATGAGCACCGTGCCGCGCGAGGCACCGTCCGGCGCGGGCCACTGTCGCAGGGCGAGCCGCGTGCCGTCTCCTGCGATGATGCTCGAACCCTGCACGGCGACGGCCACTTGGTTATCCTCGAAAGGTGAGACCAAACGATAGTGCCAACCGCGCACCGATGCTCGTGTATGATGGCGAATGTGGCTTCTGCGCGCGCGCCGTGCAATTCCTGCTGCGCCGTGACCCCGGCGGCGAGCTGCTGTTCGCCGCGCGCGATGGCGAAGCGGGGCGCGCGGTGCGCACCCGCCATCCGAAACTCGCCCAGGTGGAGTCGCTGCTCTGGGTGGATCGCTCGGGCGACGAGGAGCGGGTGCTGACGCTCTCCAGCGCGGCGCTCACCGCCGTCGTCTACCTCGGAGGCATGTGGAAGGTGCTCGGCCGCGCCGGGCTGCTGACGCCGCGGTTCCTTCGCGACGCGGTGTACGGCGTGATCGCGCGCGTCCGACGTCGGATCGCCGGCCGCGTTGACCCGAGCTGCATGCTCGTGCCCGCGGCGGAGCAGCATCGATTTCTGGGCTAGGTGGCCGCTGACCGGCTGTTGACACAAAAGAGCACTTGCGCAGGGTGGCCCACGCGGGTGATTCTGCGTCATCTGATGGTCGATCTCCTCTGCTCCGAGAGGTAGTCCAGATGCGTTCCGTCTGCGCCCGCGTGCTCACCGGCATCGCTGCACTCGTCGTCATCAGCGGGGTGTCCGTTTCCCCACTCGAGGGCCAGCGCCTGGGGCCCGCACAGAAGCGTCCCAAGCTGGCTGCCGGTGCAGACACCAATGATGCGCTCGCCTACCTCACCTACGCTGCGCGGGAACTCGAGTCCGCGCCCGACGCCGCGGCTGCCGCGTTCTATTGGGCGGCACGTCTCGATCCATCGTCCGCCGATGCCCTCTACGGTCGGCGCATCGCGCTGTTGATGCGCAAGGCGAGCACGCTCGCCGTCGTGATGGAGGGAAAGAAGTCGCGCTCGGGCAAGGAGTTCCGCATGATGGATTCACTCCACCTGCGCGCGCTCTGGCTCGATCCGCTGCTCTACCGCCGGTTCGACCGCACGATGATCATGGCGTACTACCGCAACGTGAATCGCGCCGACTTCGGCTCGGCGCCACCCTCGGAACTCGACCGCGCGATCATGGCGTATCTCGACGGAGCGTCGGCGTCGTACAAGGCGTGGTTCGCCTACAGCTCGGGGCGCATGGACCAGGCTCTCGTGCACTATGAGGACGCGCTCAAGCGTGCGCCCAAGTCGGCTGGGCTCCGCATGGACCGCGGCCGCGTGTATGCCATCAAGGGGCAGGTCACGCCCGCGCTCGCCGATTTCACCGCCGCCATCGCGCTCATCAAGGCACGCGAGGACAAGAAGGACGAGGACGTCATCTTCTACGATTCCAAGGCACTCGCCGAGCACAGCATCGGGCTGCTCTGGACGCAGAAGGGTGATCTCGACTCGGCGACGGCGGCTTTCGGTCGCGCCACGGCCGAGGACCTCTCGTATCATCCTGCGCATGTCGCGCTCGGCGTGACGGCGCTCGCGCGCCATGACAGCGTCACCGCCGTGAGCGAACTCGCGCTCGCCGCCGAGCTCGCGGTGGATGACCCGTGGACCCAGTTCCTCTATGGTGGCACACTGCTGGTCACGGGACAGCACGCCGAAGCGGTGGCGCCGCTCAAGAAGTCGATCGAGCTCGAGGAGTTCTTCGCCGCGCCGCACTTCGCGCTCGGCCGGGCGCTCGAGCGATCGGATCCGGCTGCGGCGCGCGCGTCGTACGAGCGATTCATCGCCTTGTCGAGCCGCCGGAACGCCGACCGCGCGGTCGCGACCGAACGTGTGGCGGCGCTGGCAAAGAGCGGCGCACGATGAGATGGGAGCGTGCGCGTTCGGCGATGGTCGCGAGCGCGATCGTCATGCTGTTCGCGCCCGTCGTGCCATCAGCGCTGGGTGCACAGGCGGCGGCCGCGCCCGTTACGCGCGCACGCACCGTCGCCGAGGACCTGCAGTTGTTCAGCCAGGTGTTCAACCAGATCAGGGTGAATCACCCCGACTCGCTCGACGCGCACCGGCTGTTCATGTCGGCGATCATCGCGATGGTGCGCGCGACCGATCCACATTCGTACGTGATCCCTGCCGTGAGACTCGTGCCCGGCAAGGAAGACCAACTGCGCGCGGGCAAGCTGCAGCCCGTGCCGGTGGCGTTCCAGTTCGTCGGCGGCTCGGCGGTCGTCACCGGCGTAGCGGCGGGCACGGCGGCGAGCCGGCAGGACATCCTTCCAGGCGACGAGCTCGTGCAGGTGGACGGCGCGCCCGTGCGCGCGGAGAGTTCGACGGAGCTCGAGATCACGCTGGCGGGGCCTCGCGGAAGCACGGTGGATCTCACGTTCGAGCGGCGGCGCGCGGACGGCAGTTACGTGACCCTCGCGCGGAAGGTGAAGCGCGAGAAGTACGACGCGGAGTCGGCAGTGCCTGCTGCCCTGATGCTCGCCGACAACACCGGCTACGTGCGCATCACGACCTTCGTCGGTGCGAAGGTCGCGGACGACCTCAACGCGGCGCTCAAGCGGCTCGAGGGCGAGGGCATGAAGCGCCTCGTGCTCGACCTTCGGCAGAACGGCGGCGGCAGTGTGGATGAAGCGGCGCACGTCGCCGGAGAGTTCCTGCCGAAGGGCGCGGTCGTGTACACGTCGGAGGGTCGCAAGACCGCCGCCGTGGACACCGGCCGCGTGAAGCGCTCGTTCTGGCGCAGCGAGCGTTCGTATCCGATCATCGTGATGATCGACGATGGTACCGCGAGCGCCTCGGAGCTGGTGGCCGGCGCGCTGCAGGACCACGACCGCGCGAAGATCATCGGCCAGCCGAGCTTCGGCAAATCGCTGCTGATGCGCGGCTTTCCTCTCTCCGATGGATCGATCCTCGTGCTCGTCATCGGCCAGGTGCGGACGCCGTGCGGTCGCGCCGTGCAGCGTCAGTACCGTGGTGTGAGCAGCCGGGAGTACTACCGCATGGCAAGCGCCGAGCGCGACACCGTGGGCCGTCCCACCTGCAAGACGAAGAGCGGTCGCACCGTCTATGGCGGTGGGGGGATCTATCCCGACGTCCGCACGCCGAAGGCACCGGAGCCGCCGTCATGGGCGGCGCGCGTTGGCGAGCTGGAGTTGACGCTCGCGTGGGCGGGTGGATTCGTGAGCGAGCAGGGCGCAGCGCTCGGTGCGCTCGACGCATTCAGCAAGGCTCCGAAGTTGCCGGCGGGTACGACGGCCGCGTTCCGGTCGTTCGCGAAGGAGCGTGGTGCGACGATTCCGGAAGGAGAGGCTGATGAGAAGGTGCTCGAGCGGATGTTGCTGCAGGCGGTGTCGTACGCGAAGTGGGGGAGTGCGGGGCTGTATCAGGTGGAGGCGCGGCTGGATCCTGCGGTGGCGGATGCGGTGACGCGGTTCGATCCGCCGGGGGATGGGTGATGCAACTGACGAGTGAGGCTGCGGCCTTCACTGTGCCGCGGTCGAGGAACGCGACCCGAGTCGCAACTCGTCGGGATACGGCAGCACATCGGGCACCACACCTCGGCGGATGTCGTCCTGCCGCGCAGCCCACCAGCGCGCCGTGACGAGCTCCGCGTGCATCTCGAGGAAGAACGTGCGGTCGCGTCCCGGCGCGAAAAGAAAGCTCGGCCACTCCTCCGGGAAGACGTCGTTGGGCCCCACGGAGTACCAGGGTTCCGCCGAGAGTTCATCGAGATCGTCGCGCGGTGCGACGAGATCGCGGAAGGTCAGCTCGGTGAGCAGCGCGACCTCGTCATAGTCGTAGAAGACCACGCGCCCCGTGCTCGTGACGCCGAAGTTCTTGCAGAACAGGTCCCCGGGGAAGATGCCCGCCGCAGCCAGCTCGCGGATCGCGCGGCCATACTCCAGGATTCCGTGGCGCGCGCGTGCGTCATCGGCACCGCGCAGATACAGGTCGAGCGGCGTCACGCGGGCCTCGATGTACAGGTGCTTCACGATCAACCGCTCCCCGTCCCGCTCGACCATCGAGGCGCATGCCGTCTCGAGTTCCGCGAGGAGCGCCGCATCGAACCGCGCGAGCGGGAACGCCACGTCCGAGAACTCGAGCGTGTCGGCCATCCGGCCCACGCGATCATGGTGCTTGACGAGCTGGTACTGGCGACGCACGTCGTCGTGCGTCGACTGCTTCGGCGCCCCGAAGGTGTCGCGCATGAGCTTTAACACACAGCAAAACGACGGCAGCGTGAAGACGACCATCAC
>JANOTV010000198.1:0-2246 GCA_031416495.1 Gemmatimonadota bacterium | reverse complement strand
TCTGGAAGTCCAAGCCAGCGCCGCAACGCTCCGCGAATCCGGCGCCGAGGTTTGCGCACTTCGTGATGAAATGGCGGCCGGTGATCTCACCGAACTGGCCGCCCTCCTTGATCTTGAACATCGTCTCGGAACCCTGCTGGTTTCCACCCACCTGGTTGGCCGCGCTCACGAAGAACTCGGGGATGTCCAGGCGGGAGATCGTCGAACGTGTGCGGTCGTAGTTGATGCGGACCGAGTAGTTGAGGTCGCGCGTCTGCAGGACCGGCACGTTCAGCGAGACTTCAAGGGTGTTGTTCGTGAGCTCGCCGACGTTCTGCCACTGGCTCGCGAAGCCCGCGATCGCCGGCGGCGTCGCCGGCATGATCTGCTGGTCAATGATGTTGTTCGCGTGAGTCACCGTCAGCGCGTACTTGCTGAGGAACTCCACATCCATGCCGATCTCGGTCTCGGTCGAGACTTCCGGACGCAGATCCTTGTTGCCGATCTGGTTCGGGGAGAGCGACAGGCCGTTGTCGGCGATTGTGAACGTCTCGTACTGCGCACTGAACCGGGGACGGTTGCCCGCCTGGCCGATCGATGCGCGGAACTTGAGGTCGGAGACGGCGTCGACACCGAACCACGACTCTTCGCTGAGGCGCCAGGCGACCGATCCACGGCCGTAGGTCTGCCAGCGACGGTCCTGACCGAAGAGCGAAGCGCCGTCGCGACGGACGAGTCCGCTCACGATGTACTTGCCCTGCCAGTCAAGGTCGAGGTTCGCGAACATGCCGAGCTGACGGACCTGCTCCGAATAGCTTCCGGCGCTACGGGTCAACGAGTTCGTCGATTCGAGCGTGACGAGACCCGGAACCACGAGTTCGGAGCCGCTGCCGCTGAGGCGGCGATCATCCTGTCCTTCGAACAGCGTGCGCACGGTGAAGCGCGAGGAGAGGTTCTCCTCGAACCAGTTCCGGCGAGCCGTCACGTCCATGGACGCGTTGAGCGAGTACGTGCGGTTGGAACTGCGCTCGATGTAGCCCGTGTGGACTGCGCGGGCGGGACCGGCCGACGTGCGGTACCCACGGTCGTACATGTACTCGAAGTGGTTGCTGCGCGAGTCGAAGCCGAAGTTGCCCTCGGCGTCGAGCCACAAGAGCGGCTGCCAGCGTGCGGTCGCCTGCCCGATGTAGCGGCTGATCAGGTTCTGCTGCGGCTCGAAGACGGCCGAGGTCAGCGGGTTGATGTTCTGCCCGCCCTGCTGCTGGGCCACCGAGCGGATGTAGAGGCGACCCTTGGAGTCGCGCGCCAGCGGGTTCGCACTCGCTGGCTGACGAGTCAGCCCGAAGAAACTCGGCGTGCCGGTGTTGTCGTCGATGTCCGTGAAGGTCGAACGGACGGAGAAGTTCCAGGCCGATGCCAACTGCTGGTCGACGTTCAACCGCAGCGCATTGCGCATATAACCGGGCAGGAAGCGGATGGAGCCTTCCTGGCGGAACTGATTGGCCGAGGTGAAGAAGTTCGTACGGCCGATACGGCCCGTCGCGTCGATCGTCGCGTTGATCGTCTCACCGTTCGTGAGGATCTGGCGGATCGGGTTGTACGTGCGGACGAACGGGGTCGTCTGGAACAGGGCGCGGGCGTTGACGCCGCCCGGGTTGCGCGAGATGCCGGCGTCGTTCGAGAAGGTGGCCGGTCCGAGGGCGAAGAGTTCCTCGCCATCGTTGATGCGGTACGTCTCCTGATCGATGTCGACGGTAGCCGCGCAATCCGGTGCGCCGGCGGCCGCGACGCAGTAGCGCGTCATATCCTCGTTCATCAGCATGAAGTGCGTCTTCGGAAACTGATACTCCTTCTCGATGTCCGACGAGCCGTACTCCAGTTGCGAGCGGAAGCGGACGCCTTCGCCCACGTTCTTGCCCGAGCGGGTCGTGATCTGGATGACGCCGTTACCGGCGCGCGATCCGTAGAGCGACGACGCGGCCGCACCCTTCACGACCTCGACGTTCTCGATGTCCTGCGGGTTCAGGTCTTGGATGCCGCCCTGCGAGATGACACCGTCGATGATGTACAGCGGGTCCTGACCACGGCCGCTGGCATTGATCGACTGGGGGCCACGCAGGATGACGGCCGGAGCGGCACCCGGACGACCAGAGGCCGACACGATGTTCGCGCCCGGAACCTTGCCCTGGAGCTGCGCCAGCGGGTTGGATCCTGGGACCGGCATGTCCTCTGCCGTCACCTGACTCACCGTGAACGCCAGCTTCTTG
>JANOTV010000197.1:0-2643 GCA_031416495.1 Gemmatimonadota bacterium | reverse complement strand
TGTCGAACATCGTCCGGCAGGTGCGCCTGAACTTCAAGCCGCGCAACCAGGGACTCAAGGCGGAAATCTTCTTCTTCATCAAGCGGGATGGCTCCGTCGCGGGGCTTCGATTCGTGACACGGAGCGGCAACTTCGAGTTCGATCTTGAAGCGGAGGCCGCGGTGGAAGCGGCCGCGCGCAACTTTGGTCCGTTGCCGACCGGCTTCTCCGACGACATCCTGCCGATCTCCTTCCGCTTCGATCCCGCCGCGCTGCGATGATCATCTGTCCATCACGATCCGTTCCCGTCACGCTGAGATGATCATCCGCTCGTCATTGAATCTCCTGTGCGCGTTCGCATCCGTCGTCACCGCATGCGTCGCGACCGCGGGCAGCGCCGCCGCCCAGGACACATCGAACGTGCAGGGCGTTCGCATCGGCCTCACATACACGGCGGGCACGCGGCCCGGCCTCTACCTGCTCCCGATGCGCGGCCCCGATGCGGACTCGATCCGCACGATCATCGCGCGCGACCTCGACTTCGGCGACCGCGTGAGCGTGATCGCGCCGGATTCGGGCGCCGTGCCGACTGGCAAGCTCAACTATCCGCTCTATGCGCGACTTGGCGCCGCCGCCGTGCTGCAGCTCACGCTGAGCGCCGGTGGCGGATTGCATGTCGTGCTGCACGATGTCGGTCCCGGCCGCGTCATGAACACGATGGACTTTCCGATCGTGCAACCGCTGAATTCACCGGACGGCCGGATGTCGCTGCATCTGGTCGCCGACGAGATCGAGCGTTGGGTGACCGGCGTGCGCGGCATCGCGGCGACGCGCATCATGTTCAATCGCGGCGGCTCGGGCGGCTCGCTCTGGGTCGTCGACTCGGACGGCGCGAACGTGCGCCCGGTCCCGGGCGGAACGGCGGGTCAGTCGCCGGCATGGCATCCCAACGGCACCACCATCGCATATCACGAGATGGCCGACGACGGCACGCACGTCGTGGTGCGCGACCTGGCCGCGGGCACCGCACGTCGCGTCTCGTTCGGCGGCGGCACGAACATCAGCCCGACCTTCGCGCCCAACGGCAACACCCTCGTGTACGCGATGGGCATCGATGGCATCGACCTCCTCGCCGTGCCGCTGCAGGGCGGTCAGGGCCCCCGCCGCGTGACCATCGGACGCGGCTCGGTGAATGCGCAGCCGACCTTCTCTCCCGATGGTCGGCGCATAGCCTTCACGTCTAGCCGAATCGGTCGTCACGAGATATATATCACGGATGCTGATGGAGCCGATACCGAGCTCCTCACCACGTCCGGGTATGGTGATCAACTGTATCGCACGGATCCGTCCTGGTCCCCTGATGGACGGGTCGTCGCATTCTCCACGCAGGTCGAGGGGCGCTTGCAGATAGCGACCATCAGCCTGCGTGATCGGAGCGTGAAGCAGCACACCATCGACGGAACCAATGAGGATCCCTCGTGGTCTCCGGACGCCCGTCATCTCGTGTTCAGTTCCACACGAAGCGGTTCGCGCCAGTTGTGGGTACTTGATACAGAGTCGGGGCGCCTGCGTCAGCTGACGCACGGTGCGGCCGCACGGATGTCGGCTTGGTCTCCAAGTCTGGCCGTCGCGCAGTAGATCGGTTGTTTGTTCGATGTTTTTTTCACCGTCCCACCCATACCCAGAGGAATAGATGAACGTCAGGACCTTTGCTGCGCTCTCGCTGGTGCTCGTCACATCAGTGGCCTGCCGCCGTGAGCCGGAGCCCGCCCCCGCGCCAGTCGTGCCGGCAGTGAACCAGGATTCCATCGACGCGGCCAACCGCGCCCGCGCGGCAGCCGAAGCCCGCGCCCGTGAAGAGGCCGCTGCCCGTGAGCGCGCCGCCGCTGCGGCCCGTGCCAGCGCAGAAGCCGAAGCTCGCGCCCGTGCCGCTGCCGCTGCCGACGCCGCCCGCGCTGCGTTCGCGACCGCGATCTATTTCGACTACGACAAGAACGACCTGAAGCCGGAAGCCCGCGCCGCACTCGACGCGAAGATCCCGCTCATGCGCAACAACCCGAACGTCCGCATCCGCATCGCCGGCCACACCGACGAGCGCGGTTCCGACGAGTACAACATCGCGCTCGGCCAGCGCCGTGCCGCGGCCGCGAAGCGTTACCTGGTCGACCAGGGCATCGCAGAGAATCGCATCGACGTCGTGAGCTTCGGCGAAGATCGTCCGTTCGCACAGGGCGCGGGCGAAGAGAACTGGGCAAAGAATCGTCGCGATGAGTTCGAGATCATCGTCGGCGGGGAAAACATCCGCCTCCCGTGAGCGGACGCTTCTCACGGCGTATTCGCATGATGCTCGTACCGGTCGCCGTCCTGGCGACCGGTGCGTGCTTCGCCACGACCAATGATATGCGTGTGCTGCAGGGCGACCTGCAGCTCATACGTGCCGAGATGGCCACCGGCGATTCCGCCACGCGGGCTGCGCTCGACGCCGCTATCGTCCGCGTCGCGATCCTGCTCACCGAGGTCTCGGACACCGTCAAGGCGACGAACGCGACCACCATGCGCCTGCGTGGCGATGTGCGGGAAGACCTCCAGAATATCCGGCAGCAACTGATCGCCATCCAGGAACTCACTGGCCAGAGCCAGAGCCGCATCGAGCGGCTGCGCGCG
>JANOTV010000196.1:0-15431 GCA_031416495.1 Gemmatimonadota bacterium | reverse complement strand
CATGACCGAGTTGCTGTGCGTCGAGCGGGGCGTGCCCATTTTCGGACGGACCCTGGATGGCAACACGTCCGACAAGACGGCGAACAATCAGATGCTCTCGCGCATCAGCACGCTGATGGCCCAGCACGGCTTGGGTCCCGGCGCCTTCGTCTATGTGGCTGACTCGGCCATGGTGACGGAGAAGAATCTCTCGGCGGTCGGGACGAATCAGTTCCTGACGCGACTGCCGGCGACCTACAACCCACATTCCTCACCTCTTGGGCACTGCTTTCCGGGGAATTATCGGTGTACATCGGGAGTGCGGATCGGTGAACACGGTGGAAGTGAGTCCCAAGGCCGTAAGAAAAGCCAGCGGCGTGGGACCTGGACCGCGCAGGAGCCATCGACTGCCCCCGATGCGCGCGACCATGATGCCGGTCATGGCGATGATCATCATGAAGGTCGTGGGCTTGGTGGTCTGTTTGCGGTCCCAGCCGGGCATGGTGGTGTGGGTATTCGCCACGTGCTCGCGCATGCTGCGCTCCATGAGCCGCACGATCAGCAGCGCGATGATCAGGATCATGCCGAGGGCATCGATCCGGGACGGCGTCTTGAGAAAGAGATCGTTGACGACCAGCGGATCTTTGAGAAACACAAAGTCCTGTTCCACCCCGTATTGGCCCTTGTACGTCTGCAGCAGCCGCGCCGCATCGAGCCCGCCATCGCCATGGAGCGGCACGTTGGTCAGCAGCACGAAACAGCCCGCCAGGCTCCGTTCCTTTTCTACGCCGGCGGTGTTGACCGCCAGATTCCACGAGAGGGCGTACCGGGTGTGGGTGGACGCTGGGCGATGCAGCGGCGGTCGCCCGCGTAGGCGGACTTCCACGGGGCGGACCGTGGCGGTGACCGTGTGTAACCGATCCGACAGCTTTTCCGCCCGGGCCGCAGCGGACCGTGCATCGGCCTCGCAGTCATAGACGTCCGGCACTTTGCGCAGGGCGGCCGTGAGGGACGCGGCGGAGTCGACGAGGGCTTTCGCCAGTTTCCTTTGCCGGCGTTTGTCGTGGGCACTGGAGTGCACGACCACGGCCCGGTACGTGGTGCCGTAGAGCGTTACTGCACTCTCGCACGCTCGGTATTCGGCACACGGCCGGGTCGTGGTGGCCGCGTGTTCCGCCAGCGACCCGAGGGGCACCCACGCATCCGCCGCGACGGCCGCGGCAATCACGCGTGCGCACTCCTTGTAGGTGGCCGGTAATCGGGTGAGGAAGTGGTTTGTGCCGACCGCCGCCAGGTTCTTTTCCGTCACCATGGCCGAGTCGGCCACATAGACGAACGCGCCGGGACCCAGGCCGTGCTGGGCCATCAGCGTGCTGATGCGGGAGAGCATCTGATTGTTCGCCGTCTTGTCGGACGTGTTGCCATCCAGGGTCCGTCCGAAAATGGGCACGCCCCGCTCGACGCACAGCAACTCGGTCATGAACTGCTTCAGGTCCGGGCGGTGGTCCTTGCTGTGCCCGTGCGTGATCACGGGTCCCGGGGGAGACGCCGCGGCGGCGTCGTCGCCCTCACGATACTCGCCCCACACGTTCGTCGAGGTGGTGTCGAAGCTGAGCACCGACGCGTCCAAGCCGAACGTCGTGACGGCCCGCACGCCGAGGGCGGTGACAATCTTCGCCGTCCCCGCCGCGAAGATCGCATCCAAGGAGCGCCCCAGATTGGTGTCGGTGAAGTCCTGCGCGGGCACGGTCTCGCCCAGCAGCAGTTCCACATCCTGCGTCGCGAGAAACTGCTCGACGCGGTAGAGCGGCGTCCGTCCCGCGAGCGTGTCCAGCACCATCGCCTGCACCGCGAGCCCCGGCCGCAGCGCCATGCCGGTGGGCACCATCTGGTCGATCAACTCCACCAGCCCGAGGGCGCGGCAGTACGCCGCGGCCGCGGGCAGGTGGCCATGCGAGAAGATCTCTGCCCCCTCGAGCACGGCGAACTCCGAGGGGACCGCAGGTACCGCGGCACCAAGTTTCACGGGAGGTCCTCCTTCATCAGGGCCAAGTTGATCTGCGTGATTCGCGCCACGATCTCCTGGAGACGGCGATACTGCGCAAGCCCCTGCAACGCGGCCGCCACCCGGGGTTGGCGCACGTACTTTGGCCGCTGGCGCCCGGCCTCATTGATCACCAGATAATGCCGCGGCCCGTGGCGCGCGCCGCGGTGGCATTTGCACCCCGCGCGCGTACAGACCGCATAGCGTTCAATCCAGGAGCCATGCAACAACTGCGACAGCGTGCTCAGTTCGGCCAGCAACTGGGCGCGCTCGGCGATGAGCGGGTGCAGGGATAGACTTGACATGCAGATATGTATAATGTATATATCATGCACTGTACAGTACCAAACACAAAAAATTGCTGCTCATAATTCAGACGAAAGCCCGCGAAAGAGGTGCGGAAAGTGGGGTTCAATAATAGCGTAGTGTCTCCAACACTTCTTTATGGAGACAATCGCCCCCCGGTGTCAGGGTAGTTGTCGCCTGGCCTCAGGGATTCCTGAACGTAGCGCGCCGGTGACCGTCGCCTGCGCCTCGACGATCGCGGCCTCCACACCGACGCTTGGTCCGCCGACTTCCAGGTCACGGAACGAGCTGAGGGCGCTGCGATACCAGGAGGCCCAGGTCTCCAATATGTCGCGCTCGGTCGCGGCGCTACCTCCTGCCTGGACCGCTGCTGCGCTGAGCGCGCTTTCGGCGCTGAGTCGCGCAACAGCTGCGCGCAACACCTCATCGATCAGCGCGCGCGTCATTGCGGCATTCGCACTCGTCAGCGCGATCGCCGAGACGAGCGCCGTCACGCCGACATTCTTCAGCTCATCGGCCGAGACCATCTCGATCCGGTCGCCGTCCGTGTGATAGAACTGATCCGTAAAGTGCCAGAACAGCAGCCCCGGGATCTTCGCGCGCAGGAACGGCGTGTGGTCGCTGCCGCCCTCGAACGGATTCGTCCTCACCACCCAACCATTCGTCGCCGCCTGCTCGAGCGCGCGGCCGAGCACGAAGTCGTTGAAATAGTGTGGCGTCATGTCCTCCTTCTTGAGCGGACTGCCGCCCCACTCGCTGTGCTTGTCCTCGCCGCGCGTCCAGATCGCCGACGGGTCGGGCATCTTCTCGATCAGGAACGTGCCGCCGGTCTTCTTCGTGTCCTCGCCCACCATGTCGAGCGAGAGGCCCCACTTGATGCCGTGCGCGCGGACGGAATCCTGCTGGATGTACCGCGCGGTCGAGCTGATCTCGAGTCCCCAGAGCATCGTGATGGTGCGCGCGGGCGCGATGCGGCCCGCCCTCACGAGATCGGCCGCGACCCGCGCCATCTCCACCTGTGCGCCGACGCCCGAGGCGTTGTCGTTGGCGCCCGGTTCCTGCACATGCGCGCTGAACACGAACCGCTCGTCGGCATGCGAGCGTCCGCGCACATCGGCGATCACCGCCTGCTCGACGGCGTTGTGTGTCCACTCCACCTGGGTGTTCACGCGCACGCGCACGGCGCCGCGCGCGAGTGCGGCGCGCAGGCGTTCACGCGCATCGAAGGAGAGCGCGATGCCCCAGGCCTTCGCGACAGTGTCGCGCGCGACGCTCACGAACTGGATCGACGTGCGGTTCTTCTCGGGCTGCAGGTAGCCGGGCAGGGAGTAGCCGAGCACGCCGAGTGCGCCGCGCTTCACGACGGCTTCGTTGAAGAGCCCTCGCACATTCGTGTTGGCGAATACGATCTTCCCGCGCACATTCGCCGCCTCGAGCTCCGCCGCCGTGCCGCGGCCAGCATCCACCAGCTCGGCCGTCACGCCACCGGCGGGCGTCGAGAAGGAGTTCGTCGCGAGCATGTTGCGATTGGTCGCGAAGCTCAGCACCGGCGCGCTCTCGCCTTCGATCGCGAGCGTCGCATCGACCGGTTCCCACGCCGGCTGCGCCATCGGGTAGCGTTCAATGCGGAATGTGAGCGGTGCGTTCGTGCGCGCGCTGTCGTCGCGCACGTAGCCCGCCGCCTCGAGCCGCGCGGCGATGTGTGCGATGCTCGCATCGAAGCCGCGGTTGCCGGGCCAGCGCACGAACTTGTCGAGGTAGGCTACGGTCTCCTTCGCGCGTTCGCCGGAGTAGGCAGGGCGCACGAGCGCGGCGATCGCGGCGGTCGCGGCGCTCGCGGCGCTCGGTGATGGTGTCGCAGCGGGTGGCGGAGCAGCCGCCGGAGACTGCGAACCGGCCGGTGACGGTGCACACGCGGGAAGAGCGAACGCCGCGAGCGCGGCGCACAGCGCGAGGGAGTGATGACGCATACCAGAAAATATGCGTATTGGACGAGTTCAGCGGAGCGAGTTCAGCGGAGCGGTTGCGCGTCCACCATCGCGCGACTATTACTTCACACACAAGCCGCCAGGGGTACTCCGCGATCGTCGCGGGGTTGAGAAAGTCTCTTGGAACCTGACCCGGTCAACACCGGCGTAGGGAGTGCGGCGAGTGACGTGATTGCCGCTACGCCCGGGGCCACGCCACCCGCTCGCCGGGGTGTGCGTGGCCTTTGTGCATGCTCTCATGCATGCAGCCGCGAGCGCCCAGGCGAGGTACCGTCACTTCGGACGCACTCTTTTGTGGAGGCATCCGCATGTTCCGTTCGCTCATCATGATCGCCGTCGCCGCAGCCACGCTCGGCGCGCAGGACACCACACGCACCAGGCAGGACTCCGTGCGCCTCGACACGCTCGAGCGCGTCGTCATCCGCGCCACGCGCGGACGCAGCACCCCGCCCACGTCGCAGACGACGCTCACGCGCGAGACCATCGAACGCACGTACATCGGGCAGGATGCGCCGCTCGCATTGCTCGGCGCCACCGGCATCACCGCCGCGTCCGATGCGGGCACCTTCTCCGGCTACAGCTCCATCCGACTGCGCGGCGTCGACCAGACGCGCCTCGCGATCTCCATGGACGGCGTGCCGCTCAACGATCCGGAAGACCAGGTCCTGTACTTCTCGAACGTCCCGGACTTCATGAACTCCATGCAGTCGGTGCAGGTGCAGCGTGGCGTCGGCTCGAGCGCCTTCGGCACCGCATCGTTCGCCGGCTCGCTGAACTTCGAGTCGATGCCGATCGCCGCGACGCCGCGCTTCAGCGAGGTGCAGTTCACCGGTGGTTCATGGGGCACGAAGCGCATGAGCGTCGAGGGGGCGAGCGGCATGGTGAACGGCTTTGCCGGCTATATGCGACTCTCGGGACAGGAGACCGACGGATATCGCGACCACTCGGGCAACGATGCCCGCTCGGGCTTCGTGAGTGCGGGCTGGTTCGGCGAGAAGGATGCGATCAAGTTCACCGGCTTCGCGGGCCGTTCGAAGATGCAGCTCTCGTACTACGCGGCGTCAGAAGCGCAGATCGACGCCGACCCGCGCACGAACCCGATGTCTCCCGACGAGCGCGACGATTTCCATCAGGCCATGGCGAGCCTGCAGTACACACGCGTGCTCGCGCCGAGCGCGACGCTCACGACGACCGCGTACCGCAACGGCGCCGGCGGCAACTACGATGTGTACGTGTCGGGCCCGGAGCTCTGGAACTTCAATCTCGATCATTCGTGGTACGGCGTGCTCTCGACGCTCCAGTGGCAGCGCAACGACGTCGCGTACGCGGCTGGCGCGCATGTGAGCACGTACAGCCGCGGGCATTGGCTGCACATCCGCCCGGACCTCGATGGCCGCGTCTACGACAACCGCGGTTTCAAGCAGGAGCAGAGCGCGTTCGCGAAGGCGACGCTCACGCGCGGTGCGGTGGATTGGCATGGCGACGTGCAGGTGCGCCGTGCCGCGTTCCGGTATCGGCCCACAGAAGGCTCGAGCTTCGATGATCCCACGATCGATTGGGTGTTCGTGAACCCGAAGGTCGGCGTGACGGTGCGCGCGAATCCCGCGGTCACGCTCCATGCATCCCTGGGGCGCAGCCGCCGTGAGCCGACGCGCAGCGATATGTTCGCCGGCGCCGACGACCTGGACGATGCCGCCGCTTCCGAACTGCTTCCGCTCGACCAGGTGCGGCCGGAAACGCTCACCAACCTCGAGCTCGGTGCGCGCTATGTACACACCGGTCTTACCATCGGCGTCAACGCTTTCGCGATGCAGTTCCGGGATGAGATCGCACCCATCGGCGCGATCAGCGTCACTGGCAGCCAACTGCGGCGCAACGTGGACCGCAGCGCGCGAACCGGCGTCGAGCTCGAATCCATCTGGCAGGCGACCGATCGCCTGCTGCTCACCGGGAATGCGATGCTGATGCGCGCGCGCATCGCACGCTTCACCGACGAGGCGAGCGGCGTGACCTACCGCGACGTGGAGCCGTTGTTGTCGCCGGCGATCATCGCCAACACGCAGGCTGCATGGCGTCCGATGAACAACGACCGCGCCGAGCTGACGCTGAGTGGGCGTCATGTGGGACGGTCCTTCCTCGCGAACGACGGCAACGCCGCGCTCACGACGCCGGCCTTCACCCTGGTCGATGCCGGCGCATCGGTCGGCCTCGGCGCGCACGCGCTGCGCGTGCAGGTGCTCAACCTGTTCGACGCCGAAGCGATGGCGAGCGGCTACACCGACGGCACCGAGCGGTACTTCTTCCCCGTGGCGGAGCGCACGGTGATGGCGACACTCGCCGTGCGGTTCTAACTTAAGGGCATGACGCGACGACCGAAGACCCTGCAGGAAGAGCTCAAGCAGAGCCGGCCGTTCGCAACGCCGTCGGAGGAGGTGGCTGTCGCCGTCCTCCGCACGGCGGCGCTCCTCCGCCGCGCCTTCGCGCAGCGCATCGAGCCGTCGGGCATCTCTCCGGCGCAGTACAACGTGCTGCGCATCCTGCGCGGTGCGGGCGGGGAAGGGCTCCCGACGCTCGCCGTGCGCGACCGGCTGATCGAGGAGGCGCCGGGCATCACGCGGCTCATCGACAAGCTCGAGTCGGCAGGCCTCGTGCGGCGCGACCGCACCGCGAAGGACCGGCGCGAGGTACGGTGCTGCATCACGCCGCTCGGACTCGCCGCGCTCGACGAGCTCGATGTACTCGTGCGCGACTCGCATGACCTGATCGCCACCGGCTTGCCGCGGGT
This sequence comes from Gemmatimonadota bacterium, assembly GCA_031416495.1. Taxonomy (GTDB): domain Bacteria; phylum Gemmatimonadota; class Gemmatimonadetes; order Gemmatimonadales; family Gemmatimonadaceae; genus Pseudogemmatithrix. The sequence continues at coordinate 8,329 of JANOTV010000196.1, read as the reverse complement.
GGAGGACCAGGAGCAGTTGCTGGACCTGCTGACGCGCGTGCGCGCGGGGATCCGCGACCCGGAGTAGCGTCTGCCGGAGGCACCACGCTGACGCGCTCGACGATGTCCCCTTCAAGGATCGCGTCCACCACGCCCATGCCGTCGACGACCTCCGCCCAGACCGTGTAGTCGCGGTTGAGCCGCAGGTTGTCGCGCACGTTGATGAACCACTGCGCATCGCCGGTGTCGTGGCCACGGGTGCTCATGCCGAGCGTTCCGCGCACGTGCGGCACGGTACCGAGCTCATCGCGCAGGAAGTCGCGGTAGCCGACGTATTCGTTGGAGCCGGGACTCAGGCCCTGCGCGACGAAGTCGGCTTCCACTCGATGCCAGTCGCGGCGGTCGAAGTAGCCCTCGCGGGTGAGGGCGAGCATGCGCGCGGCCATCATCGGGGCGACATCGCCACGGAGGCGGACGGTGAATGCACCGCCGCCGCTCTGGGGAGCCATCGTCACGCGCAGGCGGATGTTGGCGCCAAGCGCGAGCGCGACTGCGTCGGCGGGAAGCGACACGCGGACCGGCGGCGGTCGGTCGTCGTCGGCGGTCTTGCCCGCGGCCTCCAGGAGTGCAACGCGCGCGTCGTGCTCGGAGGCGTTGGCGTTCGCCACCAGTCGCTCGAAGGCACGGAGTGCCGCCGCCGGCATGTCGGCGCGTGTGGAGCCCTTGAGCGCCGCGGCCGCCGCGCGCACCACCTGGGCGCCCGTCGAACCGAGCGCTTCCATATACGTGGCGTCGGCGGCATGGCCCACGAGGCTCGACAGCGATTCGATCGCCGTCTCGCGCACGTTGTCGTGCGAGTCGCGGGTGAAGGTGTGGAGCAGCGCCGTGTCGGCGAGGATAAGGGCGGCGCGCGCGGCATACTGGCGGGGCTGCCACCGGACGTGCCTCGCGACGCGATGGATCCGCGCCTGCGCATCGACGCCGCTCAGGCGGGCGAGCGAGACGGTCGCGTGCGCCGCCGCGTGCCAGGTCGCCTCGGTGGTGTCGATCACGCGCATGAGCTCGGCGATCACGGCTCGGTCATCCATGCAGGGAGGCAGCGCGGTCGCTGCATTTGCGGCCGCCGGCGCGCCCGCGAGATCGATCGCGCGCAGCCGCACGTGCGTGTTTGCGTCGCGCATGCCGGCGAGCAGCGCCTTGCAGTCGGTGCGCGCGGCGGCGAGCGCGCGGTAGCGAAGCCGCCAGTCGGCCTCCGGCCAGACGGGCGGCGCCGCGAGCGGGGGCAGGGAATCGCGCATCGCGAATCGCGGGTCACGGATGCGGCCGAGTGCACGGCGGGTCAGCGTGCGCAGGCGATCATCGGCGTGCCGCATGCCGGCTGCTATTGAGGCGTCGAGCGAGTCGCGACGGTCCTCCGCGAGTAGGATGCGCCCGACGAGTGCGGAGTCGGCGACGGTGAGTGGGACTTCGTTCGACGCCCGCAACGGCGACGGCGACGGCGCCTGGGCACCGGCGCCAGGTGCGGCCACGGTGCCGAGCAGTATGCTCGCGACGGCGACCCTCACCACCCGCTCAGCGCCACGAACAGCACCACCGACACGACGCGTCCCCTTCACTATCGGATCGCCAGTCTGAGCACCGAGGCCGGTGCCTTGGGATACCGCAGTCCGAGCGACTCCATGCGGTCCACGATCGTCTCGGCGATCAGCCAGTTGCGCACGTCCTTGTCGTCCGACGGCACGACATACCACGGCGCCTCCTCGGTGCTCGTGCGCGTGAGCGCGAGGCGATAGGCGCGGGTGTAGTCGTTCCAGCGCGCGCGCGCATCGAGGTCGCCTGGATTGAACTTCCAGTTCTTGGTCGGATCGGTGAGCCGCTCCTGCAGCCGGTCGCGCTGTTCGGCGCGCGAGACGTGGAGCATGAACTTGAGGATCACGATACCGTTCCCCGTGAGCATGCGCTCGAAATCGTTTATCTGGCCGAGCCTGGTCTCTGCCTCCGGCAGCGACATCTCGCCACGCACGCGCGGGACGAGGACGTCCTCGTAATGCGACCGGTTGAAGATCCCGATGAGTCCGCGCGCCGGCACCCGTGCATGCACGCGCCACAGGAAGTCGTGGCGCCGCTCGAGTGCCGTTGGTACCCCGAAGGAGGTGACCTCGCTGCCCTGCGGGTCGGTCTCGGCGAAGACCTTCTTGATCACGCCGTCCTTGCCCGACGCGTCGCGGCCCTGCAGCACGATGAGCACGGAGAACCGTCCATCGGCATAGAGCGCCGACTGGAGCTCACCGATCTGTTCCACGAGCTGCTGGGTGGCCGGCTTCAGCACGGCGTCGGGTGGCGGTTCCACGGGGATGCGCGCCGCGGAATCAGCCAGGCCAGGTGGGGTACGATTGGTCACACGTCTTAGTCGCATACCGCTATTGTAGCTGCGCGCGACGGGCGGCAGTAGTATTCGTCCATGCTGATCATCAAGTTCCTCCAGACGCTGATCAAGGCGCTGAACTCGGACGGCACGCCGGGACAGGTGGCGGCCGGCATGGCGCTCGGTCTCGCGCTCGGCCTCACGCCGCTGATGAGCCTCCACAACCTCGTAGTCCTCCTCATCGCGATGATGTTCACCGTCTCCTTCCCGGGCTTCATGCTGGGATGGGCGATCGCGGTGCCGTTCGGCTTCATGCTCGACCCGGTCTTCGACCGCCTCGGCATGGCGCTGCTCACCAACGACGCGCTGTTGCCGATGTTCGCGTGGATCACCAGCACGCCCGTCATCTCGCTCACGCGGCTCAACAACTCCATCGTGCTCGGCAGCCTCGTGTTCTGGCTGCTCGCGCTCCTGCCGATGTACTTCGTGTTCCGGCTCGTGGTGGCGCGGTACCGCACCGACGTCTACGAACGTATCGCGAAGGCGCGCGTCTTCCAGGTGGTCAAGGCGTCGAAGGTGTGGGACATCTACACGACGCTCCGCCCATGAGCAACGCCGCCGCGCACAACTCGGCCGACGCCGTGCCCACGAGGAAGGACGCATCGCGGATGGGGATCATCCGGTGGAAGGCCCTGCTGCCGTTCACCATCGTGCTCGCCCTCATCGTGCTCGTCACCGTGCTCTTCGCGGAGCGCGCGGTGCAGCGCGGAGTGGAGAAGGTGGGCACGCATATTGTCGGCGCAAAGGTCGACCTGCGCGAGGCGAGCCTCGCGCTGCGCGATGGCGCCGTCGGCCTGCGCGGACTCGCCGTGACGAACCCCGCCAAGCCGATGATGAATCTCTTCGAAGCCGAGGAGATCCTGGTGAATCTCAACCTGCTCCCGCTGCTGGAGAAGAAGGTCGTGCTCGACACCGTCGCGGTGCGCGGGCTGCGCTTTGGCACGCCGCGTGAGACATCCGGTGCGATCGACAACCCAAGCAAGGTGTCGAGCGAGGTGCGCGAGCTCGTGAGTGAGTGGAAGGCGCAGGTGAAGGTGCCGCCGCTGGCGCTCGGCACGCTCACCCAGGCGGTGAACGTCGATGCGATCTCTGCCGAGAGTCTCGCGACACTGCGCGAGGCGCGGCACGCGGTGGCATATGTCGATACCGCCCGCGCCAAGCTCATGGCCGACCTCAACGCGCTCGACCCGCGCCCGACGATCGACTCCGCCGAGGCGCTGGTGACGCGGCTGCGCGGCGCGAGCCTGCGCACCATGGGCATCGGTGGCACGCGGCAGGCGGTGACCGACGTCCGCCGCACGATCAACGCACTTGGACAGCTCGACGACCGGCTGCGCGCGTTCGAGACGGAGACCAAGGCGAACGCGGGCGGTCTCACGGAGCGGCTCGCTGCGATCCCGGCGGCGCGTCAGCAAGACTACGCCTACGCGCGGTCGTTGCTGCGCCTCCCGACGCTCGACATCCCGAGCATCGGCCCGCAGATGTTCAGCGAGGTCATCGCGACGCAGGTGGGTGAGATCATGTACTGGGTGCAGACGGCGGAGAAGTACATCCCGCCGGGCCTGCGGCGGCAGGAAAAGCCGGGGCCGACGCGGCTGCGCGCCGCGGGCACGGACGTGCTGTTCACTGCGAAGGCGGAGTATCCCGACTTCCTCGTGCGGCTCGCTGAGATCTCCCTCGCGATCGGCGGCGAAGGAGCCGCGGCCGGTGACTACACGGCGCAACTCACCGGCGTGACGACGCAGCCCGTGGTCTACGGCGCGCCGATGACCTTCTCGGTGGGACGGAGCGGGGGACGCGTCGGTCCGTCCGACGTGCGCGTGGCCGGCATGATGGACCATCGCGCCCGCCCGATGCGCGACACGGTGTATGCGCGCTTCGCCGGCATCGCGCTCCCGACCTTTCCGCTCGCGGGCCTCGGCGCCACGGTCGCACTGGGCAACGGATTCTCAGAGCTGCGACTCTCGCGCACTGGCGAGTCGATGGACGGGCGATGGATGTGGCGCGCGACGGGCGTGCAGTGGACCCGCGACTCGACGGCCGCGCGCGCGGAATCCCCGGTGATGCGCCTCGTCGAGGAGGCCGTGTGGCGCGCGGTGAGCCGCATCGACTCGGTGGAGATCGAGGCGCGCTTCAGCGGCGCGATCACCAAGCCCTCGCTCTCCATCACGACGAACATCGCGAGCGCAGTGTCGAATGCGATGCGCGACCAGCTCGGGGAGGAGGTGCGTCGTGCGGAGGCGCAGGTGCGTGCCCGCGTGGATGAGCTCGTGAGCGAGAAGGTCGCCGACGCGCGCGCGCAGGCGGATGTCGTGCGCACGGATGTCGAGCAGCGCATCGCGGCCGAGCGGGCACGGCTCGACGTACAGAAGAAGGCGCTCGAGGCCCGGCTGCGGGAACTGGTGCGGATCCCCGGAATCGGTTGACGGCGGCGAGTCGCGCCGTCAGCCGGTCGTGCTGGTCCTGCTACTGCTTCGCGATCGGCTCCGACTTCCAGAACGTGATGCCGCCAGCCTGCTGTCCCACGTCCACAGTGCCGACCTTCGCGCGTGCGCGCAGATCGAACACGTCGACCTTGCCTGGCGCAGCGCCCACGCCTTCGCTCGAGACGAACGCGTAACGCGAATCGCCCGAGAGCGCGACGCCATGCGCGACGGTGGTCGAGGTCGCGAGCTGCGCTACGCTCATGCCGGACTTGAGGTCGAAGATCTCGAACTGCGCACCCTGCTTGAGCGTCGCGACGAGCATCGAGCCGTCGGCGGTGACGGCGAGGTTGTAGGGACCGCGGCCCGTCTTGAAGCGGCGCGTGACGCTCCACGCATCGCGGTCGATCTCGAGGATCTCATCGGCCTTGTTGCAGGCCACGTAGATCTTCTCGCCGGTGGCTGACGGCTGCGCCCAGGTGGGCGAGCAGGAGTTCGGGACCATCGCATGCTTGTGGCCGCCCATCGCCGCGTAGCCGACCTCGGCCGGGTCGGAGGTCTTGCCATCGGAGATGCGGCGCGTGCCCTCGATCCACTGCGCGAGCATCTCGCCGCCGGTGGGATCGAGCGGACCTTCCTTGCCCTTCGCCAGATGGAAGCGGCGCGCGACCTTCATCTCCTTCGTGTCGATCTCGACGAGCTCGTCATCCATCATGCAGCCGGAGTACTGGCGCGTGCCGTCGGGCGAGATGCGGCTGCCGTGCGGCATGGTGCAGGTGACGATGCGCGCGATCTCGGTCATCGTCGGCACGTAGACCACCGAGATCGACGACGGGACCATGTCGCCATGCAGGTTGAAGTTCGCCGAGAACATGTAGCGGCCGTCGGGCGAGACATCAAGTGAGGCGGGGAAGTTGCCGAGACTGATACCGGGCGCGATCACGGTGTCCGGACCGAGCAGGTAGACCCAATACTTGCCATCGGGGAATCCGTGGCCGGTGGTCATGTGCAGGTAGTTGCCGTCGGACGTGATCTGCAGGCCGTGCGGGCCTTCCATCTCGGCAGGCAGTTCGCCGACGACGATGGTCTTCTCGATCGCCGTGCCTCCCGGGCCGAAGCGGATGCGGTAGATCTCGTCCGCGCTCTCGGCGCCGACGTAGGCCCAATAGTTGGCGGTGGGCGGGGCGGGGCGCTCAGCGGTCTGCGGCCTGGCCTGGACATATGCCGGCCCAGTCGCGCAGGCGGTGAGCGAAGCAAGAACGGCCGCGAGAACCGCGACAGAACGGTTTTGCAGGTTGCGGCGTATCCCGGTGAGTTGCATTGTCCCCTTGCTGGCAGCGCGACTGAATCGTTGGTCTGGCCGAATTCTACCCTTCGGAGTGTGGCACATGGGTCGTTCGATGGTAACACTTGCCAGGCTTCCCGTCATCGGGGTCGCCCTGACGGCGTTCGCGATGGCCTCCGCGATCCCTGCCGCCCGTGCGGTCGCGCAGCAGGCACCGGTCGCTCCGGCCGCTGTTCCGGCGCCCGTCGCCAAGCTGGTCGCCGAGCCGGCGAGCCTGACGCTCAAGGCGGGGCAGTCGGCGGCGTTCAGTGTGAAGGCGTTCGACGCGTCGGGGAAGGAGATCCCGAACGCGTTCGTGCGCATCATGGGCGGCCGCGCGGTGCGCTTCGGCGACAACACGGTGGTGGCGATCGCGGCGGGCAAGTACGAGGCGACTGCGATGGCGGAAGGCGCCAACGGCCAGCGCGTCACGCTGACGATCCCGGTGACGGTGACGTGGCCGGCACTCACGAAGCTGGAAGTGACATCCGAGGCGTTGACGATCTTCGCCGGCCTCACCGTGCCGCAGCGGGTGAAGGGGTGGCACGCGGACAGCACCGAGCGGAGCGGCCTCACGGCGTCGTGGCGGAGTTCGAACCCTGCGGTCGCCTCGGTCAACCGCTTCGGCGATGTCGCCGCGAAGACGGCCGGCTCGGTGACGATCACCGCAGAGAGCGACGGCGTGCGCGCGACACGCACGTACACCGTGCTCGCGAACCCGGTGGCGGCGATCGAGATCGACATGCCCGAATCGCAGATGCGCACGGGCGACGTGATCCACCTGAAGGCGTCGGCCAGGCGCGCGAACGGCCGCGTGATCAACGACATCCCGATCACCTGGAGCTACACCTACACGCCCGATGACTCGATCGCACCGGCGGGCATCCCGGGTGGCGCGGGCATCGTGCAGTTTGACCGGTTCGCGGCGAACTATCCCGGACGCTACGTGCTGATCGCGCAGGCCGGCGGCCACGCGTCGCAGCAGACCATCCAGGTGACGCCGCGTGACGTGCGCCAGCGCATCGAAGTCACGAGCCGCGGCAACATCAACTCGACGCACACATCGGACCTGTGGCCGTGGACGGGCAAGGACGGCCGCGACTACGTGCTCGTCGGCACATGGCGGCGACGGATACGCGCTCGTGTTCGACATCACCGACATGGACAACATAGTCAAGACGGATTCGGTGAAGGTCGACGCGCGCACGATCAACGACGTGACGATCTCCCCCGACGGCCGCTATGGCGTGCTCTCGCGCGAAGGCTCGTCGAACCGCATCAACGGCGTCGTGATCCTCGACCTCGCGAACCCGGCGCATCCGAAGATCGCCGCGACGTTCGACCAGGAGCTCACGGGCGGCGTGCACAACATGTTCGCGACGAACGACTACCTCTTCGCGATCTCGGGCGGCTCGAAGTACGTCATCATCGACGTGAAGGACATCTACAAGCCGAAGTTCGTCAGCGAGTACCGGCATCCGAACGCCCGCATCCATGACCTCTGGGTGCGCGATGGCATCGCGTACTCGGCGCAGGGCGGTGTGGGCGTGGTGGTGGTGGATGTCGGCAACGGCAAGTTCGGCGGCAGCATCGAGTCGCCGAAGCTCATCACCACGTACAAAGTGAACTCGGGACACGAGATCTATCCCTACTTCCAGAAGAGCACCGGCCGCACCTATCTGTTCATCGGCGACGAGGAGATGAACCGGCGGGGGCGCGCGTTCGAGGGATCGGGATACGCGCTCTCCGGACCCGACGGCAAGCCGCCGCGCGGTGGAGTGCCGCAGACATCAGGCGGCTATACGCACATCGTGGACTTCACGGACCCGATGAATCCGATGGCGGTCGGCCGGTATCATCTCGAGGATTATGGGTCGCACGACATCATCGTCGAGGATGACATCCTGTACCAGGCGTACTACGATGGCGGCGTGCGCATCGTGGATGTGTCTGGCGAGCTGATGGGCAATCTCGAACACCAGAACCGGGAGATCGCGGTGTTCAAGCCGTATGACCCGGACGGTTACACGGCAAACGCTCCGTTCGTGATGTATGCGTTGCCGTGGTTGGGGAGAGTGCTGTTCTCCGACTTCAACTCTGGATTGTGGGCGGCGAAGCTGATTCCGCGGCCGGTGGTGCAGTAGGAGCTGAGGTGGGAGGGGGGAGTTGGAAGGGGGG